>CACECY010000008.1 GCA_902558205.1 uncultured Pelagibacteraceae bacterium
TAATTTAAAATATTTTTCTCTTTATTACTGACTAGCAGCCTTTAAAAGAAGCAGACATATTTCTTATTAGATCAAAATATAAATCCTTTCCTGGATCTAATGTTGCTCCCAAAGGATCAATAACACCAGTTTTAATATTCATATCTTTAGCAACTGCTTTTATGATATCAGGATTAAATTGAGGTTCTGAAAATACACAAGTTACCTTGTCATGCTCAATTATCTCTCTAATTTCAGCTAATTGCTCTGCACCAGGCATCACATCAGTATTAACTGTAAAAGCTCCCAAAATTTTTACACCATATCTTTCTTCAAAATATTGGTAAGCATCGTGAAATACTATAGAAGCAGTACTATTACTTAGCTCAGCTTTAACATCTTTATTAAGTTTATCGATTTCTTTAAGTGCTTTTTTTAGGTTACTCTTATATTTAGATGCATTCTTAGCATCATTCTCAATTAAATGCTCAACCATTTCATTTAAAATTACTTTAGCATTCATTGGATCTAGCCAAATGTGTGGATCATGTTCTCCGTGAGCGTGACCTTCGTGATCGTGGTCATCATGATCATCTTCTTTATGACCTTCTTTATCGTGATCGTGGTCATCATGATCATCTTCTTTATGACCTTCTTTATCGTGATCGTGGTCATCATGATCATCTTCTTTATGACCTTCTTTATCGTGATCGTGGTCATCATGATCATCAAATATATTTCTTTCTCTAAATTTGAGTTTAGTTAAACCTTTGATTTCAATTAATTCAATCTTTTCAGCTTTTTTAGCAATAGACTTTAATGGTTTTTCTAAAAAATTTTCCAAATCCTCACCAACCCAAAATATTAAATCAGCGTTTTGTAACATTTTTGCATGCGATGGTTTTAGTGCAAAACCGTGAGGAGAAGCATATCCATCTACGATCAAATCTGGTTTAGCTACTCCATCCATTAAATAACTTGCTAATGAATGAATTGGTTTAATTGAAGTAACTACTTTAATTTCAGCATTTGCTGGTACAAAAATAGTTAAGAATGATAGTATTGATAAGATAAATGGTAATTTTTTAATGTTTTTCATATGTTGTATATTTAAATTGTTATAATATAACATTATGTAATAATATAACATTTATTAGTCAAGAAATAAAATGAGCTCAGATCAAAATATACTTGTGAAGTTAAACAAAGCTGGTTTTAATTTAAATAATAAATGGCTTGTTAAAGGAGTATCACTTCAAGTTGAAAAAGGTAAAATAGTTACTCTTATTGGCCCAAATGGATCAGGAAAAAGTACAACAGCTAAAATTGCTCTTGGTATTTACAAAAAAATTGATGGTTCAGTTGAAAAATACACCAATAAAGTTGGATATGTTCCACAAAAAATTTCAATAGATTGGACATTGCCGCTCAGAGTAAATGATTTCATGGTGTTAACAGAAAGTCTTAATAAGGAAACAATCGATGAAGCTTTGTCACTGACTGGAGTTATACATCTTAAAGATAAAAATCTAGGTGACTTATCTGGTGGAGAATTTCAAAGAGTATTACTTGCAAGAGCTATTTCAAAAAAACCAGAATTATTAGTACTTGATGAGCCAGTACAAGGAGTAGATTTTACTGGTGAGATTGCTTTATACGAACTAATCAAAAAAATTTCAGATGAGCTGAATTGTGGAATTTTACTAATTTCTCACGACTTGCACACAGTAATGAGCGCTACTGATCATGTTGTTTGTTTAAACGGTCATGTCTGTTGCTCAGGTTCTCCTATGGAAGTAGCAAAAAATAATGAATATAAAGCTTTGTTTGGTGAACAAGCTTCTCAAATCTTAACAAGATATGAACATAGACACGATCATATCCATACTAGTGAAGGTGAAATAAAAAAAAACTAAATGTTAGATGATTTTTTTATAAGAGCTTTAATAGCAGGACTTGGGGTTGCAATAGTGACAGGTCCTCTTGGATGTTTTGTTGTTTGGAGAAGATTGTCTTATTTTGGAGATACTCTAGCCCACTCTGCTTTACTTGGAGTGACTTTAGCTTATTCAATGGAATTCAACATAGCGTTCTCGGTATTTATTATTTCTTCTTTAATAGCCTTAACTTTAATACAACTACAAAAGAGAACCAATCTACCAGGTGATGCTTTACTCGGTCTCTTAGCTCACTCATCGTTAGCTGTAGGACTAGTGGTTATAGGTTTTTTATCATTTATCAGATTTGATATAATGGGACTATTATTTGGAGATATATTGGCTGTTACTGTTGATGATCTTTTAATTATATGGATCGGAGGAGCTTTAATTCTATTAGCTCTAAAGATAATTTGGAAACCTTTATTTGCATCGACAGTTAATTATGAATTAGCTGAAGCGGAAGGATTAAATCCAGATCGTGCAAAAGCAATATTTACAATCTTAATGGCAGCAATCATTGCAATATCAATTAAAATGGTTGGATTATTATTAATTACTGGAATGTTAATTATACCTGCAGCTATGGCTAGAAATATATCTTCAAGTCCTCAGAAAATGGTGATGTATTCAATTATTGGTGGTTTGTTATCTGTAATTTTAGGATTATTTTCTTCATTAGAATTTAATACTGCATCTGGACCTTCAATTATAGCTGCTTCTTTATTCTTATTCATCTTGTCATTATTAAATATAAAGCAATCGATTAAATTGAAAAATTAATGAGGAATCAGTAAAATAAACAAAATGCAAACTCTTTCAAAAAATCAGCAAATCATTTTTGATTTAATTGATAAATCACCTGAACCAATGAAGGCTTATGCAATACTTTTCAATGTTCAAAAAAAAGGTATTAAAGCTCCATTACAAGTTTATCGAGCGCTGGATAAACTGGTTGAAATAGGAAAAATTCATAAAATTGAAAGTAGAAATGCCTTTATAGCCTGCCAAAATTCAAGTTGTCAGGTATCAAAAGCTACTGCATTTTCAATCTGTGAAATCTGTGAAAAAGTAACAGAAATTAGCAGTGCAAGTCTTTCTAAATACTTAACTAATTTCAAAGACAAAGATGGTATGAAATATAGTAAATACAATCTTGAGTTTTTTGGATTATGTAAAAAGTGTAGATAATTCTTTATTTTAATAAATTCTTAACATAACTGAAATAATAATAACGAAAGGAAATTTTATGTTTATTAAAAAATATCTAAAGTGGATCAGTACGTTTCTAGTTTTAGTGGGAATACTTCTTACAAATTTAAATATATATCCATTAAATATATATTTTCATGGATTAGGAGTTGTTGGATGGACTATTGCAGGATTTGTGAGCAAAGATAAAGCAATCTTAACAAATTTTGGATTACAAATTCCATTGTTTGTAATTGGTATTTATAAAGTTATTTTTTAAATGAAGAATATATTGTTCGTATGCACAGGTAATTCAGCAAGAAGTATTATTGCTGAAAGTATAATAAATAATGAGTATGACGATATGTATAAGGGTTTTAGTGCCGGAAGTAATCCAACAGGAAAAGTAAATGAAGATGTGAAGAATTATTTATTATCAAAACATTATGATCTTTCAAATTATAGATCTAAAAATTTTAATGAGTTTATTAATGGTCAAATTAAAATGGATTATGTTATTACAGTTTGTAATAATGCCAATAACGAAATCTGCCCTATTTGGCCAAATAAAGATCAGATAATTCATTGGGATATAGAGGATCCTGTTAAATTACTTAATGAAACAAATGACTTGAATAAAAAAGACGAAATAATTGAAAAAGCTTACAACAATATTCATAAAAGAATAAAGGAATTAATACATGAAAAATAAAAGTCGTTATTTTCTTGCTGAACTATTAGGCAGTTGTTTTTTAGTAATGATTATTGTTGGTTCAGGTTTAATGGCTGAAAACCTAACTAATGACGTTGCTGTGATGTTAATTGCAAACACAATAGCAACAGGTGCAGGTTTATTTGTACTTATTACTGTTTTTGCTGATGTATCAGGAGCTCACTTTAATCCATTTGTAAGTATCGCAATGGCAATAACAGGCAAATTAAAAAAGAAACTATTACCCTACTATATCATTGCTCAATTGGTTGGTTGCTTGATTGGTGTTGGTTTAGCTAATTTCTTTTTTGAACATGAAATTTATGAATTATCTACTAAGTCAAGAGATGGAATTTACATATTTACATCTGAGGTAATAGCAACATTAGGGCTTATAATAATAATTTTTGGTTCAATGAAGTCAGGTAAAATTGCTGTTGCAGCTAGTGTTGGGCTTTATATTACTGCTGGTTATTGGTTTACTTCCTCAACTTCTTTTGCAAATCCAGCTGTTGCAATTGCTAGAACATTTACAGAGTCTTTTACTGGTATTAGTTATTTAAATACTCCTTATTATATTTTAGCTGAACTTGTAGGAATGTTAATTGCTGTATTTATTGTTAAAAAGTTATTTTTAGAAAAGAATTAGTTTAAACTAAAGAGTAACCTGAAGATCTAACTGTTCTGATTAATTCTTTTTTGTCTTTAATATTTATCGATTGTCTTAATCTTCTTATATGAACATCTATAGTTCTACTTTCGACATTGACATTGTTGGGCCAAACAGTTTCGAGAATTTGATCTCTTGAATAGACCCTTTTTGGATTTGTTAAGAAAAACTCTAATAATCTAAATTCTGTAGGGCCAAGTTGAATTTCTTTATCTGCTCTAAAAACTCTTTTTTCTATTCTGTCTAATTTTAAATCCTCAAATGTTAAATCATTAGCAACAATATTAGGATCAGATCTTCTTAGAACAGCTTTTATTCGAGCATGTAGTTCATTAAAACTAAATGGTTTTGTGACATAATCATCTACACCACTTTCAAGACCTTTTATTTTGTCTTCTTCCTCACCTTTGGCTGTAAGCATAATGATAGGAAGGCTCTTTAAATTACTATCTCTTCTAATATTTTTACAGATATCTATTCCTGATAAATCTGGCAGCATCCAATCTAATAATAATAAGTTAGGTTCAAATTTTTTTAATTCTTTTAAACCTTCATTTCCGTTTAATGATGAAGAGACAACAAAACCCTCTTTTTCTAGATTATGTTGGACTAATTGAACTATTGAAGCTTCATCTTCAATAATAAAAATTTTTCCTTTCATCTAATTATTCTTGGATTACTTTACCCTTTGGTCTACTGCCTTTTAGATATTCACCTTTTACTAAATAACATACTGTCTCAGCGATATTCGTTATATGATCACCTGCTCTTTCAAGATTTTTTGTTGCAAAAATTAAATGTGTAGAAAAATCTAAGTTTTTTTTATCTTTAGATAAAAAGTCTATTACACTTTCCATCGCGATATACGTTAAGTCATCAACTTGTTCATCTTTTTCCCAAACTTCTTTTGCCTTATCAAAATTTTTATTTACATAACTATCAAGAACATCATTTAATTGTTTCATGACAAGCTCTCCAAGTCTTTTTAAATTTCCCAACAATTCATCAGGTAAATCTAATGGTAAAGGCTTAACTTTTTTTGCATTACTTTTTGATAGATCCCCTATTCTCTCTAAATCTTGTGAAATTTTTAATGAACTTATAGTCTCTCTTAAATCAATTGCCATAGGTGCTCTTTTAACTAGTAAATTCATTATTTGAGTATCTATTTTAGATCTAAATTTGTTAATTTCTTCATCACTTTTAATTATTTTATCAATTGAGTCCTTATCAACTTTAATTACAGCATCCATTGCGTCACTCAATTGAGACTCGGTTAAACTTCCCATTTTTATTAAAGAGTCTTTAAGAAATTGTAGCTCTTCTTCGTAAGACTTTACTGTGTGTTCATTGCTCATAATTTATCCAAATCTACCTGTAATATAGTCTTGTGTCATTTTATTGTCAGGATTTTTAAAAATTTTCTCAGTTTTTCCAACTTCAATTAACTTTCCTAGGTGGAAAAACCCTGTTTTTTGTGAAACACGTACAGCCTGAGCCATTGAGTGTGTCACTATTACAATCGTATAAGTTTTTTTTAATTCATCAATTAATTCCTCAATTTTTGCAGTAGCAATTGGGTCTAATGCTGAACATGGTTCATCCATTAAGATCACTTCAGGATTAACAGATATAGCTCTCGCTATACAAAGTCTTTGTTGCTGTCCTCCAGATAAACTTGTGCCTGGTTCATCTAATCTATCTTTTACTTCTTCCCATAGTGCAGATTTTCTTAAACTATTTTCGACAATTTCGTCTAATTCACTTTTGGTTTCACCTTTACCATGAATTTTAGGGCCATAAGAAATATTATCATATATGCTTTTTGGAAATGGATTGGGTTTTTGAAAAACCATTCCAACTTTTTCTCTTAATGCAACTACATCTAAATTTTTGTCATTAATGTCCATACCATCCATTTCAATATTTCCTGTAACTTTACAAATATCGATAACATCATTCATTCTATTAATGCATCTTATAAAAGTGGACTTTCCACAACCAGATGGTCCAATTAATGCAGTGACTTCTTTTTCATTTAAATCTAAATTGACGTCAAACAACGCTTGTTTATCACCATAAAAAACATCCAAATTTTTTGATTTTATTTTGATATTACTCATTTAGTTCCATCGTTTTTCAAATTTTTGTCTTAAATATACTGCAACGAAATTCATTATAATTAAAAAGGTTAAGAGCATCATAATAGTTGCTGAAGTTTTTTCAACAAAGCCTCTTTCTGCAGACTCAGACCATAAATAAACTTGAACTGGTAATGAAGAAGATGGATCAACTGGACTTGAAGGAATATCAACAACAAATGCAACCATACCAATTAAGATAAGTGGTGCTGTTTCACCTAAAGCTTGAGCTAATCCAATTATAGTTCCTGATAAAGTTCCAGGTAATGCTAATGGCACAACATGGTGAAAAACAGATTGGAACTTGGATGCACCAACAGCGAGAGCACCTTCTCTTATAGAAGGTGGAACAGCTTTTAATGATGCTCTACATGGAATGATAATTCTTGGTAAAGTCATTAACGCTAAAGTTATTCCAGCAACTAATGGTGTTGATCGAGGCAATTGTATAGTAGCAAGTAAAATCTGAAGAGCAAGTAAACCGTAAACAATGGAAGGCACTGCTGCTAAATTGTTTATATTAATTTCAATAAAATCTGTAATTTTATTTTTAGGGGCAAACTCTTCCAAATAAATTGAAGCTAGAACAGCTACAGGAAAAGCTAATAACAAACAAATTAAAATACTATAAAAAGATCCAACTAAAGCTCCACCTATACCTGCTAGTTCTGGATCTCTAGAGTCACCATTGTTAAAGAAATAATTGTTAAAATTTTTACTTATCTTTTTATTTTCAACAAAATAATCATATATAACTAATTGAAAGTCAGAGATTCTTCTTCTTTCTTCTGGGAGATCTCTTGGATAATTACCTTTATGTAATTGATCAATGTCATCAGAGGCTGTTAAATCTAACGTGATTGTTTTACCTATTAAGTTATTATCTTTTAAAAAGGCTTTTTTAATCTCAATTTCAGCGTCACCACTAAATAGCCTCAATAATTCATCTTCTTCATCTCTATCTTTTGCTGGATAAGCCTTTATTAAATTTTCTATCATTAGATCATAAAAATCAGCTTCCATTATATCTTCTTCAGATGCACCATTTTGAATTTCTAGTAACTCCTGATCAAAGAAAATCTCAGTTGTGATTACTGTTTTTTTAAAAGCTGAACTTCCTTTTGAGAAAATATTTTGAACTAAAATAACAACGAATAACAAAGCTACAAAAATAGATGTTAAACCATAAAATCTAAACCTCTTTTCAGCTTGATGTCTTTTTTTTAATCTTTCTTCTTTAGTCATATTTTTCTCTATATTTTTTAACAGCTCTTTGAGCAATATAATTCAATACTAGTGTTGCTATAAATAATGTAAGTCCTAAAGCAAAAGCAGACTGGGTTTTTGGACTATCAAATTCTTGGTCACCAACAAGGATCATAACAATTTGAGTTGTAATTGTTGTGGTAGACTCTAAAGGATTAATTGTTAAATTTGCTGCGAGACCAGCTGCCATTACAACTATCATTGTCTCACCTATCGCTCTTGATACTGCTAATAAAACTGATCCTATTATACCAGGCAGTGCCGCAGGGATTACAACTTGTTTGATAGTTTCTGACTTAGTTGCTCCTACAGCGTATGAACCATCTCTTAATGATTGTGGTACAGAATTTATTACATCATCAGATAAAGAGGAAACGTAAGGTATAATCATAATACCCATAATTAATCCTGCAGCTAAAGCACTCTCAGATGAGACAGTTAATCCTAAATTTTCACCTACTTGTCTAAAAAAAGGTCCAACAGTTAATGCAGCAAAGAAACCATAAACTACAGTTGGTATACCTGCTAAAATTTCAATAATTGGTTTAGATACTCTTCTTACTTTAGTTGAAGCATATTCAGCCATATAAATTCCTGAAAACAAACCAACAGGAACAGCAACTAGCATAGCAATAAAAGCAATGAAAGATGTCCCTGCTATTAACGGAATAAAACCAAAAGCATCTTTCAGTTCTTCATATTCCGCAGCTGTTATTGATGAAGCATCTCTTACAAAGGCTCTTTGAGGACTCCAATTTGTACCAAATAGATAATCAAAAATATTAATGACTGAAAAAAACTTGATACTTTCAAAAAGTAGAGAGAATATTATTCCAAGAGTTGTCAATATTGCTATTAAAGAGGATACAAATAATAGACCTTTTAAAATAACCTCAACATCATCTCTTGCTTTATTATTATTTCTTATTTTTTTTAATGAATAAACTACTGAAGCAATTATTATTCCAAAAATCAATACTACTTTAGAATTAGTAAAAAGATTTATAAATTTTGCATATGCTAGAGCACTTTCTTTTAAAATACTATCAATGTCACCAAAATAAGTTCCTAAATGAATAGCTTTAATCTTTTCATAAATTAAGTTTGCTTCATTTTTGTCATTAAAAACTGCACCTTGATTAGCAGCTGTTTCTATAATTATTGATTTAATTATTGTAGGTTCAAATAACGACCAAACTAATAGAAATACTAATGCTGGTATTGAACACCATAAAACAAGATAATACCCATAAAATTTTGGTAAGGCATTTAATTTAATATTATCTTTTATAGAAATGGTTTTTGTTTTTGATTTTCCATAAAAAAATAAAGAAATAGAAAATATACTAATTAAGAATATTAGAACGATGTTCATTCGCCCTGATTGATATATTTTTAATGTTACAGAAATATTACAAATTAAATCTAAGATTGAATTAAAAAAAAAGGCCAGTAATTACTGGCCTTTTTTTGGGGATAAATGAAAATTATTTTATCTTAATTGTGTTTAGATCTATTGCAGCTGTTCTAGTAACTTTGTATTTATCTGAAGCTAAAGGAACTAATCCTATTTCAGCTAAATAACCTCTACCACCCATAGCTTTTTTAGAAGTAAACTCTTTTAGATATTCTTTAATACCTGGAATTACACCGATATGTGCCTTTTTAACATAAAAGAACAAAGGTCTAGCAATCGGATAAGAGTAATCCTGAATACCTTCTAATGACGGTTGAACACCATTAATCGCTGATGCTTTGATCTTATCTTTGTTGGCTACTAAGTAACTGTAACCAAAAAAACCGAAAGCGTCTGGATTAGATGAAAGTTTTTGTACAATTAAAGTATCATTTTCACCAGCTTCAACTGCATAACCATCTTCTCTCATTTTAGCACATTCTTTTTTAGCTTTTTTTCCAGCAGCATCATAAAGAGATTTTGCTGTTTTTGAGCATCCTTTACCCATAACTAAAGAATTCCATGCATCTCTAGTTCCAGATGTAGGAGGAGCTATTAAGATTTCGATTTTTTTATTTGGAAGACTTGCATCAATATCACTCCATTTTTTATAAGGATTTTCAACAAGTTTACCATCAACATCTACTTTAGATGCTAAAGCTCTCCATAATTGTTCTTTTGTAAAATCTGCATCTGGAGCATTCACTGAGTGTGCAAATGAAATACCATCATTACCTACTACTATTTCAATAATTTCTGCAACTCCATTTTTCTCACATAAAGCTTTTTCTTTAGGTTTAATTGCTCTAGAAGCATTTGTTACATCTGGATGATTAGCACCAACACCAGCGCAGAACAATTTCATTCCACCACCAGTTCCAGTACTTTCAATTACAGGTGTTTTAAATTTACCACTTTTACCGAATTTTTCAGCAACCACAGTCGCGTACGGGTATACTGTAGATGATCCTACAATTTTTATTTGATCTCTTGAGTAACTAGTTGTTGTAAAACTAAGAACTAAAAGAAACCCTAATAAAATTTTTACTAATCTATTCATATTTCTCCTTTATTTAGATTCGTTATGCATCAATAAATAAATCTGAATCTTAAATATTTTATTAAAGGAAAGTTAAAGTTTTGTTACAAAGACTAACTTTTTAGTTGAATTAAATTGAATTGAATTTCAGATCTATAGTAGTTCCTTGATTTTCCCCACTATTAATAATCATTTCACCTCTATGTTGAGAAACTAAATGCTTAACAATAGCTAGTCCTAAGCCAGTTCCACCAACACTCCGACTTTTACTAGGGTCTACTGTGAAAAATCTTTCTGTAATTCTGTGAATAAATTCCTTGGGTATTCCTATGCCTTGATCTGATATAGAGACAATATTTAAATTACCCTCTTTTTTCGTGGCAATTTTAATTTCTTTACCCTTCTCACTATATTTAATTGAGTTATCAATAAGGTTAGTAAAAATTTCTATTAATTTATCCCGATCACCAATAATTTTGAAATTCTCAGTTTTTTGCAAGTTCAAATTAATGTTATTTTTTTTAACAATGTTTTCATAAGTCTTAATCACGTAACTTAGCACTTCTATTAAATCTATCTCGTGTGTTGGCCTTATATGTTCTTGCAACTCAATTTTCGAAAGAGATAACAAATCTCTTATTAAATTTTCCATTCGTTCAGATTGAGAGCTCATTATTGGTAATAAATTAGTAACTTCAGAATTTTTTTTTAAATCTGCATTATTTTCAAATGTCTCAAGTCCCATCTTAATAGATTGAAGTGGGGTTCTAAGTTCGTGGGAAACATTTGCAACAAAGTCTGATTTTAATTGTTGAAATTTATAAAATTCAGTCAAATCTCTAATAAAAAGTAAGCAAGATGGCTCATCAAAGAATAAATTATGATTATCTTGGTAAATTGTTACATTCATTCTAAGAACTGAAGGATTTCTCAATTCTATTTCAAGATCATTAGTATTTTCTCCATTGAAAGCTTTTTCAATTGAGATCAACAAGTCGGGGTTTCTTAAAAATCCACTTATATTTTCATTCAACTTTGTTTGAAATCTTTTACTGGCTGAACTATTACTAAATATTATTTCCTTTGATTTGTTTAGAATTATAATTCCTTCTGGAATGTAATTTAAAAGATTATATATAGTTTCTCTATATTTCTTACTTTCATCTTCATCTAACTTTTTATCTTCAATTTTAACTTCAGTATTAATGCCTAATACTCTTTCTTTTTTTAAAAGAAAAAATAACAAAATAGCTATTATGATTAACAAAATAAATGTTAAAAGTTCCATATAAAATCATCTCATTTAAATGTTACAGATTTGTTAAAATTTTTTAAGAACTTACTTTTCCTAAATAATTTACAAGAATAACACCTATAATTATTAGAATTATACCTATAGTTCCATAAATATTAGGCATTTGATTATATTTTAAAATACCAAAGATAGATACTGCAGTAATTGTTAATCCTCCGTAAGTTGCATAAGTAAAACCGACGGGAATTATATTCATTGCTTTAGATAAACAAAACAAACATAAAACGATTGAAACTACACAAAAAATTGTTGGGAAAACATTTGTAAAACCATTGGTAGTTTTTAAAAAACCATTAGCAGAAATTCCAAGTATAACCGCTAAACCTAAATAAATGTATCCTGATGAGAAATTCATCAAACTATATTATTTTATTTTTGATCCAATAAAAATAGAAAAGTGATTTATAAAAAAAATTATTATGAACATAGGTATAATTATTGCTTACACTTTTATATTCAAATTGATACTGGTTGAATTAATGAAGCGGTATTATTGGTAGGTTTATTAACATCCTTTGTTATTTCATGGAAAATAAGATTTGGTTTTTTTGCTTCTTCTAAAAAATTTGAACCTGACAATTCTAAATTTAAATATCGATTAACATCTGTTTGATTTAAAATTACTGGTTGACGGTGATGAATTTCTTTAATGTTATCTGAAGCCTCTTCTGTAATTAGGCAAAATTGATCACTTTCATATATACCAGCAAAGAAAATTGGTTTTTTATCTTCTCTAATAAAATAATGAGGGGTTTTCTCTTTTTCTTCTCTTTTCCATTCATAAAATCCATCTGCCACTGCTACACATCTAAAATCTTTAATAAGTTTTTTAAAAGATACTTTTTCATCAATAGTCTCTAATCTTGCATTAATTAATGCTTTAAAATCTTTATCTTTTGCCCAACCTGGAACCAACCCCCATTTTAAACTCTCTAAAGTGTTTCCATTCTTATATTTTTTTATAACTGGAAGTTTTTGATAAGGATGAGCATTATAATTTTCATTATCGTCTACTTGAATAGCTGATTTAACCAATTTATCTGTTTTGGAAACAGGACTGGTTATAACGTATCTTCCACACATAACATTTAAGAACTTTTAAATATCTATTAATTTTTGATTATATCTAACCAATTTCGAATTTCATGAGTTTTGTTTTTAAAATCTAAAGTTTTTTCCTTTGATTTAATAAAATCGATATGTTTATCAAATACTTCTTTATCTTTAAAATATTCTTTAGCAATCATTTTGCCCATTCTCGCGTGAGATAAATTTATCATTTGCCAATATTCATAATCTGGATGATATTGCAGTCCCCAAACTTCAGAATTTCCTGATTTAAAATACACGCCCATGATTTTATTAACTTTATCGCTAGCTAATAGAGTTGCCCCTTTGGGTAATTCAGATACCTCATCAAAGTTAAAAGCTGGAGTATCAAATTTAATTTTTTTATTTTTATAAATAGGATTTTCTTTACCATTCTCATTTATTTCAACATCAGTTGCAATACCTATATGAGCACCATTTTTACCAGGTGCAACTTTTCCACCTGCTGCGGTTGAGCACACTTGTAAGCCCCAACAAATTGCAAGAATTTTGTTACTGTGTTTGAAACAATTAGTTGCAAAAGTTATATGTTTTTTAATTTCTGATGTCATATCATTAAGCCTCATGGCACCACCTGTGAAAATAATTCCATTATAGTGACCCATATTTTCTAAAGCATCTTTAGTTTCATTATCATTAGCTGGATTAATAATTGTTACATTTGAAAGTGGTTCTAACTTTAAAACTATATTCTTCAAATTTTCAGAACATGATGCTTTAGCAGCTTTTATAAATACCTCAGAGTCTTTAGGATTGTTTCCTTCAACTATTAAGATACTTAAACTCATAAAAATTATTATATTAACTGTTGTTTAATTAATTGTTCTATCTGTTCAATCATTATTTTAGGTGATTGCATTGCTGGATAAATTTCTTGAGCCTTTTCATAGCTTTTAATGGCCTTTTCATAATTTTTTAATTTAATGTTCACTAAACCTTGCCCAGCTAGAGCACCAAAGTGTCTATCTTCTAATTTTAAAACCTTATCAATATCATTTTGTGAGCTTTGATAATCACCTAGCATATATAAAACAGTGGCTCTTTTATTCCATGCTTCAGCCCAAGAAGGATCTTTTTCTATCACTTCTGTAAAAATATCAACTGCATTAACTAATTGTTGGTTTCTTACTAGCTTAGATCCTTCGGCTAATCTTGTAGTTAGAAATTGATCCGTTGGATGAGTGCTCCAAATTTCCCATATTTTTTGCTCTGTTCCATAAACTAAGTCAGCGTTATTGGTTTTTAATTCAATAAAAAGTCTACTTAACTGATTTTCTCTATCTTCAGCTTTTAATTGATTGAAAGAAAATAAGATTAACAAAAATAATAGATATTTTAGAAGTCTCATAGATTTTTATTTTATAATATATTACTTTAGAGAACATGGAGATAAAGCAGAAAAATTATCTAATTTTATCAAATAAATTTTTAGGAAATTCGATATCAGTTATTTTCCATTTAAAACCATATCTTTTAAAATATATTGGATATTGTTTTCCCTCATTTTCATAATTTATGTAAAATGAATTGAGTCCGTTGTTATCCATAATAATAAAACTACCAAGTAAAGTAAGTATTGATGGCTTTGGAATTTCATCTTTTTTTTTACTTTTTTCCAATAACAAACTCACTCCATCAGAATTTAAATATGTATCTATAGCAATTTCAACAAATTTTCCTGCAAAGCCTGATAATAAAATTCCAACATCTCCCAACTGTTCAAATATTTCTTGAGATTGTTTTTGTTTTAAAATTTCTACATTAATAAAATTTTTGACATTGCCTCTTACACTTTGCCAATCAACATATTTTTCTATCAATTCCTTATCATTAAAATATATTCCCTTATGTAATTGATGAAATGAATACATGGCTGTGAAAATATAAGAAGTTATTTGAACTAAGATTAAAATTAATAGATATCTAATCTTTTTAGGCATTTAAATTATATTGATTTATATATCTTATTTTAGACCCATCAAAAAATTAATTAATTATATCTTTTAAAGGAGAAATTTGACCAATTTTAAAAATTAAAGCATCTTCTTTTTTAAAACCATATGTTTCTGCGCTTTTTTTAAATCTTTTTGGAGGCTCCATAATAGGCTCTAAAGATAATACAAATGTTCCCCAATGAGTTCCTAAAACTTTTTTACTTTTTAAATCCTGAGCAATATTAAGTGCCTCTTCGGGCGTAGTATGATAAACTGATTTATCAAACATAGGTCTAAAATCATACGCTCCAATATTAATCATTGATAAATCAATAGGGCCATATTGTTCACCTAAATCCTTATAAATATTTCCATATCCCGTATCACATGCAAATAATATTTTTTTATTTCGGTATTGAATCAAAAAATTTCCCCATAGAGATTTATTTGTATCTGTCAGACTCCTTTTTGACCAATGTACAGCAGGCAAAAATGTAATTTTTAAATCATCGTTAATCTTAATCTCATCAAACCAATCCATTTCATTTACGTCTTTATATCTTTTGAAATACTTTCCTAATTTCAAGGGAAGCAATACTTTTGCGTCTTTAAAGGGAAACTTTCTAATTGTAGACATATCTTGATGGTCATAATGATTGTGTGTTAATAAAAAAACATCTGTTTTTGGAATTTCATCAAGTTGCAATGCAGGTTCAGTAAATCTATCCGGTCCAAAAATTAATGGACCTGCATTTTTTGAAAAAACTGGATCTGTAATTATTGTAGTATCACCTAATTTAATTAAAAAAGTAGCATGACCAATCCAAGCGATATAGTCGTCATTTTTAAATTTTTCTAAATCCTCTAGAACTTTTTTTTTGTCAACTACATGATCACTAGGAACAGTCATATCAATTTTTTTCTTTTCTTTAGTAAATTGTCTATAAGAAAATTTTACCTTATCTGATCTCTCAGGTGATCCCTCTGGGTTTCTGAAAGTTCCATCAGGTAAATGATGATAGGGTTTTTTTTCCATTGCAGATACACCAGTGTTATAGATTAATAATACTAATATTAAACTAAAAATTTTACACATTAAAATTTTTTTATAGAACCTTTTAAGGTCATAAAATAAAATTCAGAATATAATTTAGGAAATTTTTTTTTTAAAATTTTTTTTAACTCTTTAAATGAATTTTTATGAATTTCTTCTTCTATATCTTTATTAAATTCTTTTTTAGAATTAACAATTTTTGCTGCACCACAATCTTGATGATTGATAACTATTAATTTATTTATTTTATGAAGTTGTATCGAAGTTAATAAATTATCTAAAAACGTATTATGCCATTTTTTAAACTTATTATGAGTTATTCCCACAGCTGCTCCAGCTATTGTGAAAGCACTATATTGACCAATAAGTCGTCTTTTTTTTAAGTAATTAAAAACTTTAGGTTGAAATCTTGGATCCATACAAGAAAGTACCATTGCTTTAAATTTATTGTCCATAATTTTAAAAGAAAATAATTTTAGATAATTCTAATACCACAAAACAACATATCACAAAACTTTATATTCAAAATTTTGAGTATCCTCATTTACTTGCAAAAGTTTTGCTCCATTTTTAGAATGAAATTTAGTAGCCATTTCTGTTAATGGTGAAAGCGTAACAAGTCTATTGAGATGATTTGATTTTTTTATTTTTTTAAATACTTCTTTTACTATTAATTTTCCGCCACCTTTTTTCTTAGACCAAACAGTATAAGCTATTGCAATTTGACCAACATTTTGATCACGCATAGCACTCTGTAAAAAAGCATCATGACTAAATTTTTCTAATTCTTCTACACTTTTTGGAATTTCATTTGTATAAGCAAAACACATTACTGCATGTATTTCACCTTGATATTTAACGCCAAAAATTTTACGACCATAGCCTGTTCTAAATTCATTGCTTAATTCAGGTCTGACAGGATCCTCTTTGGTATTGCATTCCTTAAGTTCTATTAATTCAGCTCCTTTTACCCATTCAAAAAAATTGTCCAAATTTTTATTTAAAGCTTGTCGATTCTTTCTGATTCTAGCTTTGATACGTGGATTAAATTTTTTATTTAAAATTTTAATCATAGTGCGTTATTTATCATTTAATATTTGTCGCAGGTAGTTATTTTTGTCATACCAGGTAGTCAAAAAGTAATAATGATTATTTAATTTAGTTAATAAATGTCTAATATGATTTGATGGAAAAATTTAAAAATTGGATGTCTGAAAGTGCAAATATTCTTTTTGATGATAGTAAAAATGATTTAAGAGCATTACCAAAATCAGTTAGACTACAAATCTTATTGGTTTTAAGTTTCATTTGGACAACAGTTTTTAGTCTTTATGTTTTTTCTTACACTACCTTTGCGTTCGGGTGGGCTGGTCTCTATATTGCTCATATTGGATTAATTTTTGCAGTTTACATGACTTTTAAACAATTTCATCGGGCTGAGGAAAAGTCTAGTAGTGTCTTTAGAACTAAAAATTTTGATCCGTTTAAAATTATGGCAATATTTTTTGTTATAGTTTTTATGTTTGTGTTTTCAAAAGGAATTGAGGTTTTGAATTCTAATAATTCATATGACATTAAGTATGATGGTCCAGATAAAACACCTTGGGAAAAATGGCTACCTTTCACTAAGAAAGATAAACAATAATGAATAATTTGATTAAAAATTTACAACTTGGTTTATTAGTAATAATTTTAATTAGTACTATTATTGCTGTATTTATTGAAATAAATAATATGTATCACTCAAAGTCTGTTACTTTAGCAGATCTTTTATTGATGTTTTTATATTTAGAAGTAATGGCAATGGTCAGAGTTTTCTGGGATGAACAATCAATTAGAATTACTTTACCTTTATTAATTGCTATTACAGCTTTATCTAGATTTATTATTATGCAAGGTAAAGAAATGGACCCATCTGCATTAGTCTATCAATCTGCTGCAATTTTACTAATAGCCGTTGCAATTGTAGTTATGAGATTAAGACATAGTAAAAAACTTGGTATTGAAACTAAAAGTAAAAAAAAATAACTTTAATTCCATCTTTCAATAGATTTTAGTAATTTAGAACCAAGTGGACTAATTGGCTCTTGAAAAACTATTTTTTTACCAGTTTTCTCTTTTACTAATTTTAAAAGCCTACTTGCTAAATTTTTTTTTCTAAAAATTGGATTAACAAAAATGTATTCAACTTCACCATTTTCATTAAATCTTACAAAACCTAATGTGGTATTTTCATTTTTATAAGTAAACACACCATCAGACTCCTCGAGTATGCAATTTGAGATATCAATGTTATCCATAAGTCCTAGTAATTAAGGAGTAATAGAATAATAGAGATAACAACTAAAATGAAGCTAATCACTAAATAATTTAGCTTAATATTGAATTTTTTTTCAATGAAGTCTGTAATTTTTTCCCAAAATAATACTATTAAAAAAACAATAATAGCAGGTAGAATATATTTTATCATAGTTTATGAGTTATTATCACTAACGTAAACTGAAACACCCCTTGTATTTAAATCTACATCAAACTTTTTGTGTAATGGTGGAAACGCTCTTTGTGAACAATCTAATCTGTCACATGTTCTGCAAGAAACTCCAATTGGAATTTCTGTAGACTTATCATTTATGTTAATATTTTCAGTATAAACAAAGTCTTTTGCATATTTAGCCTCACAACCTAGGCCAATTGATAAAACACTTTTTGTCTGCCCAAATCGACCAATACCCTTTTCAACAGTTCTTGCAATACAAACATATTTTTCACCATTATTCATTTTACTTACAGCTGCTTGAATAACTCCTGGTCTAGTAAATGCAGAATACACATTCCATCTTGGGCAAGCTCCACCATATCTTGGTATATCTATACCTGACAAAGAAAATCTTTTTGAAATATTACCAGCCATATCAACTCTTAAAAAGTGAAATGGAATTCCAGGTAATTTTGGGTCTTGCAAACAAGTGACTCTATGAGCTACCTGTTCAAATGAAGTTGCAAATGTATTTTGGAGTAATTCTAAATCATATTTAAGTTTTTTACATTCCGAATGAAATAATTTATACGGCATTAAAATTGCAGCACCACAATAATTTAACAAAGCCACCTTTGAAAGTTTTTTTGACTCTTCTGAAGGAAAACTAAATTTTGAAAGATAATTATCAATTTCTTTACTAGCGCCCTCTTGTGCAATTTGAGCTGCAGCGTGTAATTTTTTTGTTTCAAGCGAACTATAATCACTCAGCAATAATTCTTTTTTATTTTTATTGTAAATTTTTGAAAAAGGTTTGCTTTCATCTGGAATAACATCTTTGACTGTAATTGAATATTCTGAATATAAATACTCACATAATGCTATATATCTTGTACGATTATTTTTTTGAATTTTAGCAAAAACTTTATTCGCAAATTCTTCTAATTTTGGAAAATAATTTTTATAATCCTGTAAAAAATCAGAAATAACTTCTCCTGGAAAAGAATTTTTTCTATTATCTACGATTTTTCCAGAAATTTTTTCAATCTTATTAATTAACTCATGATCTTTTTTCTTTAGAATGTCTCCTAATCTAACAATTGCTTTTCCTATTTTGGGATTTGTGCTAACTAAATCTTTAACTTCTGGTCCTAAAATATCTAAATCTTCGAATAGATTATCATCCAAAATTTCTGAAATAGTGTTCTGGAGATTAATATCTGTTTTAGAAGTAAGATCAGATAATTCGATATTCAATTTTTCACATACCTTTAAAAGTAAATCACCATCAATTTTTCGTTTTCCGCTTTCAATTAGGTTTAAATAGCTCGGAGATATGTTTAAATCTTCTGCTAATTTGTTAGCCTGTAGTCCAAGCTGTCTTCTAAAAGACTTGATTTTTGGCCCTATTTTTAAATCAATTTGACTCATATTTACTATTTGTAAATTTTGTAAATTTATTTTTACAATAATTTTTCCATATTTACAAGGTATTTTAACGTTTTTTGTAGATTTTGTAAATTGTGTAAAATATAAGATTTACATGGACGAAAAATTAAAAAACAGTGAAAATGAGGCTCAAATCATAAGACATGAAGACCTTGCTAGACACAATAGCAGAGGAATCTACATGAGAGATGATCATTGTGATTGGGGTTCAAGTGGAATGAAAGATCTAGTTGAGACCCTAAACGACTCAAACTAGTTTTAATTCGTTCAACATAAATTCATTTCTTACTAATTAACTTTAACAGCACAGGAAAATAATGAGCGCAGAAAATATCTCATATGA
Source organism: uncultured Pelagibacteraceae bacterium (assembly GCA_902558205.1). GTDB lineage: Bacteria > Pseudomonadota > Alphaproteobacteria > Pelagibacterales > Pelagibacteraceae > Pelagibacter. Next base: position 20,073 of record CACECY010000008.1, read on the forward strand.
CTTAAAAAGATTTGCAGGGATTAAAAGAGACTATACACCAGAAGAAGTAGAGAGATTAAGAGGCTCAATTAAGATTGAATATTCAATGTGCAAACATCAATCAATCAAATTATGGAATTTATTAAACTCAGAACCTTATGTGAATACACTCGGTTCGCTCTCTGGAAATCATGCAGTGCAGCATGCAAAAGCAGGTTTAAAAGCAATATACCTAAGTGGATGGCAAGTTGCAGCTGATGCAAATAGTGCGGGTGAAATGTATCCAGATCAATCTTTATATCCTTATGATAGTGCACCAAAATTAGTTGAGTCGATGAATAATGCTTTAATTAGAGCTGATCAAATTCAACATATGGAACTTAAAGATGGTGAAATGAGTGAGGATAAGAAAGTTGATTATATGCTTCCTATAATTGCAGATGGAGAAGCTGGATTTGGTGGGCCATTAAATGTTTTTGAACTTGCAAAAAAGTTTATTAAAGCAGGAGCTGCAGGTGTTCACTTTGAAGATCAGTTAGCAAGTGAGAAAAAGTGTGGCCATATGGGTGGTAAGGTCTTAGTGCCAACAGGAACTATGATTAAAAATTTAAAAGCTGCTAGATTGGCAGCTGACATAGCTGATGTGCCTTTAATTATATTAGCTAGAACTGATGCTAATGCTGCTAAATTAATTACTAATGATCATGATGAAAATGATAAACCTTTCTTGACTGGTGAAAGATCTCCAGAGGGTTTCTATTATGTAAAATCAGGAATTGATCAAGCCATTTCAAGAGGATTAGCTTATGCTCCTTATTCAGATTTAATTTGGTGTGAAACAGCAACACCAAATATAGAAGAAGCTAAAAAATTTGCTGATGCTATCCATGAAAAATTTCCAGGAAAATTATTAGCTTATAATTGTTCACCTTCATTTAACTGGAAAAAACATTTATCAGATGCAGAAATAGCTTCCTTCCAACAAGAAATTAGTAAAATGGGTTATAAATTTCAATTTATTACCCTTGCTGGATTTCATACACAAAACATTGCAATTTTTGAACTTGCTGAAAAATACAAAAAAGAAGGTATGTCTGCTTACTCAAGAATACAGCAACAAGAGTTTGCCAGAGAAAAAGACGGATACACAAGTGTCAAACATCAAAGAGAAGTTGGCACTTCTTATTTTGATGCTGTTTCCAATACAATTAGTTCAGGAAAAAGCTCTACAACAGCAATGGCGGGCTCGACAGAGTCTGAACAGTTCTAAATTTCCTCTTTAGAAAATACAAGGTGGCTCATTCTTTTTATTTTGGGTCACCTTAAAATCTTCTTTATAAAAAAAAAACCGTGTGTTATTAGCTCGTATGAGTAATAAAAACTTTGGCTTTGGAACTCAAATAAGAAAATCACCATATTTTGACTCTACTGTTAAATGGGGTGCTACGGGATTTTCTGTTTATAATCACATGTATATTCCAAGAGATTTTGGAAATCCTGAACAAAATTTTTGGAATTTAATTGAAAAAGCAATTCTTTGTGATGTAGCAGTTGAAAGACAAGTAGAAATTACTGGACCTGATGCCTATAAATTTATTCAACTATTAACACCTCGAGATCTATCCAAGCTTGCTATTGGTCAATGTAAATATGTTTTAATTGTTAATAATGATGGAGGAATTTTAAATGATCCTGTTCTTTTAAGATTAGCAGAAAATCATTTTTGGTTATCTTTAGCTGATAGTGATATTTTATTATGGGCTCAAGGTGTTGCTGTAAACTCTGGTCTTAATGTTAATATTTCTGAGCCAGACGTCTCTCCTTTACAATTACAAGGTCCAACGTCAGGAAAAATCATGGTGAAGTTATTTGGAGAAAGTATTAAAGACCTAAAATATTATTGGTTAAAAGAATGCAAACTTGACGGAATTCCTTTAATAGTCTCAAGAACTGGGTGGTCAAGTGAACTTGGCTATGAAATTTATTTAAGAGATGGCTCTAAAGGTAATGAATTATATGAAAAAATAATGGAGGCAGGGAAAGAGCATGGTCTTCAACCAGGCCATACTTCAACAATAAGAAGAATTGAAGGTGGTATGCTTTCATATCATGCAGATGCAGATATTCATACAAACCCTTTTGAACTTGGTTTTGATAGATTAATTAATTTAGATATGAAAGCTAATTTCATTGGTAAAGAAGCTCTTAAAAAAATTCATCAAGAGGGAATAAAAAGAAAACAAGTTGGTTTAGTATTAGAATGTGAGCCTCTAAAAGGACCAAACACAACTTTTTGGCCTATTCAAAAAGATGGTAAAAAAATTGGCAAAGTAAGTTCAGCAGTTTATTCACCAAGATTAAAAAAAAATATTGCACTTGCAATGATAGAGATTAATCATTCAGACATTGGAAATAAATTAGAAGTTGTAGCTGATAAGGAAAAATTTTATTGCACAATAGTTGAAAAACCATTTTACGACCCAAAGAAAAAAATAGCTTCCACTTAAGCTTTAATATTGTAACCTTTTTTAAGTAGTATCGAAACTACAGATACACAAGCTATTAAAAAAATCACCATTGATGTAATACTAATCCAAATATTGAAATCAGAAACTCCATAAAAAGCAAATCTTAAACCATTAATCAAATAAACTACGGGATTAAAATATGTCACTGTTTGCCAAAATGGTGGCAACATATCAAGCGAATATAAACTTCCCCCTAGAAAAACCATCGGAGTAATAACTAATGTTGGAATAATTGACATTTGCTCAAAGTTTGAACTCATTAAACCAATCAAAAAACCAAATAATGCAAAAGTAAATGCCACAAGAATTAATAAAAAAATCATCAATAAAGGATACATTACTTTTACTTCGACAAAAAAAGTTGAAGTAATGAATATAACAATCCCCACGATAAGAGTTTTGGTGGCTCCTGCTCCAACAAAAGCAAACACAATTTCAAATGTTGATATGGGTGCAGCTAAAATTTCATAAATAGTTCCATTAAATTTTGGAAAAAATATTCCAAATGATGTGTTGCTTATTGATTGAGTTAATAAAGTGAGCATTAATAAACCAGGCACAATATATGAGCCATAACTGATACCATCTATATTTTCAACATAACCTCCAATAACAGATCCAAATACAATGAAATATAAAGAAGTAGATAGAACTGGAGAAAACAATGATTGCATTAAAGTTCTTCTAAATCTGTCCATCTCATGAAGATAAATTGCTTTAAATGCAAAAAAGTTAAATCTCATTGTTTTCCTTTACTAAATTAACAAATATTTTTTCAAGCGTACTTTGCTCTGTTTTTAAATCTTTTAATTTCATCCCAGAATCTTTTAAATCTTGGAGTAAATTAGTTATGCCTGTCTGTTTTGCTTGAACATTGTAAGTATATTTAACAGACATCTTGTCGTCATCTAATTCTAAATTATATTTTTCTAAATTGCTTGGAATTTCATTTAATTTTTCTTGAAGATCAATTGTTAATTTTTTATGTCCCATTTTTTTTAGTAATTCTTTTGTATCGTCAACAATAATTATTTCACCTTGATTGATCACCCCTACTCTATCAGCTATAGCTTCTGCTTCTTCAATATAGTGTGTAGTTAAAATAATTGTTACTCCTGTTTTTCTTAAACTTTCAACAACCTTCCACATATCTTTTCTTAATTCTACATCTACTCCAGCAGTTGGTTCATCTAAGAATAAAATTGTTGGTTCGTGAGATAGAGCTTTTGCAATTAAAACTCTTCTTTTCATTCCACCTGATAACTGTCTTAATCTCTGATCTTTTTTATCCCATAAACTTAAATCTTTTAGTATTTTTTCAATGTGAGTTGGTTTTGGCGCTTTGCCATATAAGCCTCTTGTGTATGAGACATTATTAAACACCGTTTCAAAACTTTCTAACGTTAATTCTTGTGGAACTAATCCAATTCTTGATCTAGTTTCTCGGTAGTTATCAATAATATCATAACCATCAACAGTTACTTTTCCGGAAGTGGGTTTAACAATTCCACATATAATGCTTATTAAAGAGGTTTTGCCTGCTCCATTTGGACCTAACATTGCAAAAATTTCTCCTTTTTTAATGTTAAGATTAATTTTTTTTAAAGCCTCAAATCCGTTATCATAAATTTTGGATAAATTAGTTATGCTTATTTGATCGTTTGACATAGAGTTAAGCATATATAGAGACAATTTATAGTATTACAATAAATTAAAATTTCCCGTAAAAAGTAAAATATATGAAAAAATTTTTGTTATTTATTTGTTTACTGCTAGCGTTCAGTAATAAAATTATAGCAAAAGAAACAACTTATAATAAAGAGCTATTTGATAAAGCTTTATCAAATGGAAAAGTTGTAGTGGTAAGTTCTTGGATTAAATATTGCACATCATGTGCTAGCCAAATGAAAGTTTTAGAGAAAGCAAAAAAAGATTTTGATAATATTGAATACTTTGCTTTCGATGTAAGCAATAAAGAAATAGCAGATTTTTTTAATGTACAATATCAAACTACACTTTTAATTTTTAAAGATAATAAAGAGGTTTACAGAAGTATTGGTGAGACAACCAAAGAACTTATTTATGATGCTTTAAAATCTTCTATCTAAATTAATTTTTTTTTAATTTCAAAATTATTGCTGGTAAAAAAGTAGCAATAACAAATGATAGAAATAACAAAGATTGAGATACAAAAGAGGAAAATAATTCTTTTGGCAGAAAAACTCCTACTAAAAGACTTTTAGAAAAATCTGGAAATGGAAACATCAAGAATCCACCAATCAAACCAATTAAGATTGAAAGATATGCAGTTTTTTCATTTACTTTATTATAAAAACTAAAAAAAACAGTCAAAACAAACGCACAGCAAAATAAATCTGCTAACAAAAATAGATACAAAATATCAAATCCTTTTGAAGCAATACTGAAAGCAATGAATGATAAAAAAACAATAAAGTATTTAGAAATTTTTAAATAATCTGTCTTTTTATCTAAATTAAAAGTTGCTTTACCGTCCACTATAAACAAACTTGAAATTGCATTTACCAATGTATCAACAGTTGAAATTGTTAGAGCTAAACCGAGAACAATAATTATAAAAGATATAAATTCTATTTGATTATTTAATAATAGATTAAAAAAACCTAAATCAGCTCTTATTGAAGGATCTATAGAAAAAGATACCATTCCAATAAAACCCATCAAAAAAACAATTGGAACAATTATTAAAAAAGAAAATATCAAAGCTAATTTTAAAGTTTTGTAATTTTTAGCTGCATACACACGTTGCCAATTTCCTTGATGAAATAAATTTGTAGCAGCAACAGCAATAAAAAAAGTTAATCCTGCAGTATAATTTGGAATATAAAAAGAGCTTAGAAGTTGTGGGTTTTTTTCTTTAATAAAACTAAATGAAAAATTATCTCCTGATGATGAGCTAATTATTGAAATTAAAATTATTAAAAGCAAACCAATCACAATCATCTGAATATTATCAGTAAATATTGAAGCTCTTAGACCTCCATAAAGAGTATAAGATAATGTGGCCAAGAGCACTATTGAAGCAGTAATCCAAAGATCTGTGCCTGATAAATAATTAATTAAAACTGCAATTGCAGTTACTTCTGCACAAAGAAAAATAAACATGTAAAAAATTGTCATCAACAAAATAAGTTTAAATAAACTTTTTCCAAATTTTTGTCTCATGAATTCAATTAAAGAAGAGCCTTTTGGAAAATCTGATCTAATTTTCTTTCCAAAATATATTAAAAAAATCATTGGAAAAGCTGTACCAAGCGAATAACCTATTACAGCTCCGATACCCCCCCAGGTAGCAGCAGCAACAGGACCAAATAAAATCCAAGCTCCTAAAGCTGATGCAACAAGACTTGTTGTTAGTGAAAATAAATCAATATTTCTGTTTGCTGTTAAATAATTGTTAATACCTTGAAATTTTTTTGAGTGATAAATTCCTAATATAGCAAATACTAAACAAATAATTATTAATAATAATAGTGATGATGTTTGATTTAAAAAGTATGATTTATCCATTTCTCCCTTTCTGAATTACCGGACAGGTTATGAGGGTATAATCTCAGTCTGTTAAGACACCCCTTAAAAAATAATATACTCTTATTTATAAATAATTGAAAGAAATTAAGTAAGTAATTTATTGAGTTTTGTTATCCATTATTTCGATCATACATTTAGTTGCATATTCTCTCCATTCAGATGAATTTTTTCCTTTTAAACTATTTAAATGGTCTCTATTACTTTTTATATCTTCTTTATGTTTTACCTTATTTGCTTCATCTAAATTTGCTTCCATATTATCTAAATTTTTCTCCATAGCATTAATCCAATTATTTCCAAGTTCTATGCATTTTTTATCATCTTTTTCATCACATATTTGTTTGAAAAAATTAAATATTACATCATCTGTCTTTATTGAATTGCTCATTATTTTTTACATTCACCGATTGATCCTAAACTACATTTTGATCCATCAATCCAAGTCGAATTATTTAAATTTGCTCCTTCAAAGGATGCGTTAGTAATATTTGAACCAGTAAAGTCTGAACCAAATAAATTACTATCTTTAAAATTTGCTTCAATTAGTGAAGATCCTTTAAAATTTACCCTTGTAAGATTAGCGCTTGTAAAATTAGATTTTTCAAAATTTCCACCTTCTAAATTTGCTTCATATAAATTAGCTCTAAAGAAAGATGCTTCGGCAAAGTTACCATTAGATAAGTTAGTATTCATTAAAATTGATTTATCTAAATTAACTTTGATAAAACTAATAAATGATAAGTTTGAGTTTGGAGCATACGCTCTACTTAGATCTTGTTCTTCAGAAAATTGACAGAATGAATAATCAACTCCATCTCCTAGAGGATCATCGCAAGCTGCATAAGAATTGATTATTGAAAATAAAATAAAAAATAAAATAATTAAAATATTTTTCATTTTAGAAAAAAAAATTTATCTCTTTAAACAACTATTAACCAGTATTGCCATTAAGATCCAAATAATAAATACTTCACCATTGGTAAAACTATAATCTGCACCTGCAAAACCTGCTACAATATTTAATCCATAGATAATAACAGTAGAGGCAATTAGACTAATAATTAAATCTCTTAATGCACATAAATACTTCATGATTAAATTTTATACAGATTTAATTATGAAGTAAACTTGAATTAAATAAATTAGATTTGTTATTTATGTACTCGTATTAATTGAAGTTTGAAAGTTATCGAGAATCTACAAAAGTAAAAGGTTGTATTCAACAAATATATTTATTCAAAACTAAAATAAATTAATTGAATACAACCTAACTAAAGTTTAACTTAAATACCGAAGGAGGTTATTTAAATGAATGTAAAGCCACCTGACACTTAGCTGGCTAGCTACATATTTCAAAAAAAATCAAAACTTAAAATCCATTTGGATTTAAAAGCCAAAGAGGCAGAATGAGAGGAGCTCTTTTGGTGAAGAAACTGAAAGGGCGAACCTCTCTAAAGTTTCAAAATTTAATGTTCTTCTCTATATTTGCTGTGGCAAGTTTTACAGTTACTCCACATAAATTTAGTAAGTGTTCCTCTAATATCATCCGAATCTTCAATAATTTGAGTTAACTCGATCATATCTGTAGAAGCTTTAGTCATTAAATTATTAAAATTTTCTTTATCTTCCCAAATTATTGGAAGTGCTTCAGTTTTAAAACCCTCTTTTGTATTTTCAGGAAAATAATCAATTAA
>CACECY010000009.1 GCA_902558205.1 uncultured Pelagibacteraceae bacterium
TAATTGATGAAGAGATTAAAATTTTATCACAAGGAATGACAGAAGATGATGCTAAGAAAAATAGAAAAAATTTTGAAGAGGTTGCAAAAAAAAGAATTAAAACTGGTTTGATTTTAAATGAATTTGGAGAGCAAAATCAAATTAAAGTTAATGAACAAGAACTTCAAGCTGAGATACAAAAACAATTAAGAATGATGCCTGGACAAGAAAAAATGGTAATGGATTTTTATCAAAAAAACCCATCTGCAGTAGCAAGTTTAAGAGGAACTGTTTATGAGGAAAAAATAATTAATTTGATAAAGGAAAAAGCTAAAGTAAATAAAAAAGAAATTTCTAAAGATGAAGCAGAAAAAATTTTAAAACAATCTCAAAAACAGGAACTTGATCAGCAACTGAAAGATCAAAGAAAGCCTGAAAAAAAAGTTGAAGCAAAAAAATCTACAGACAAAAAAACTAAGCCAAAATCAATAAAAACTAAATCAACAGTTAAAAAAGCAAAAAAAGTTAGCAAAAAGTAATCTCAAGTTGTATAAGTAAGTCGAATCAACTTTATGATAAATAAAATTTCTGAACATATGAATAATTTGGTGCCTATGGTTGTTGAACAATCAAATAAAGGTGAGAGAGCCTACGATATTTATTCAAGGCTTTTAAAAGAGAGAATTATATTTTTAACAGGTCAAATAAACGATAATGTTGCCACGCTAGTTACAGCGCAATTATTGTTTTTAGAAGCAGAGGATCCCAAAAAAGAAATTTATTTGTACATAAATAGTCCAGGGGGCTTAGTTACTGCAGGACTTGGCATATATGATACGATGCAATACGTTAAACCTGAAGTTTCTACACTTTGTATTGGCCAAGCTGCATCAATGGGATCTTTTCTACTTGCAGCTGGTGCAAAAGGAAAAAGATTTTCACTTCCTAATTCAAGAATTATGGTTCATCAACCTTCAGCTGGTTTTCAAGGTCAAGCAACAGATATAGAAATTCATGCCAATGAAGTTCTTTCTTTAAAGAAAAGATTGAATGAAATTTACTCTAAACATACAGGCAAAAGTGCGGATGAAATAAAAAGTGCTCTTGAAAGAGATAATTTTATGACAGCTGAAACTGCTAAATCTTTTGGATTGATAGACGAAGTAGTGGAAAAAAGATCTTAATACACCATATATTGAATTCAGTTAATTTGAACCTTGATATAAATGAGTCTCATATAATAAAGTAATTAGATTGATTCGTTAAAAAAATTATGAACACAAATAATAAAAATATTTTATATTGCTCTTTTTGTGGCAAAAGCCAACATGAAGTTAGAAAATTAATTGCAGGCCCAACTGTTTTCATTTGTGATGAATGTGTTGAGCTTTGCATGGATATTATTAAAGAGGAAAATAAAGATACTTTTGTAAAACATCAGGATGGATTACCTTCTCCTAAAGAAATTTGCTCAGTTTTAGATGATTATGTGATTGGTCAAGGTCATGCTAAAAAAGTTTTATCAGTTGCAGTTCATAATCATTACAAAAGATTAAATTATGAAAACTGTGCTGAATGATGAAGAAGGAGTTTCAAAAATATCTACTTGTAAAAAAATCGAGGAGTTTAAAAAAGAAAGTTAACTTTTCTTTTTGCTTTTAACAAAATTTCTTTTTTTTGTAGCAAATCGGTTGTTAACAATATTGCTCCTATGTTTAGAATAAGCTTGTTTTTGTGCTTGTTTCATAGCTTTTTTTGATGACATAATATTTAATAATCTATTTCTATACTTCCTATAATATTAAAATTTTTGTCAGAAACAACTATTTCACCTGATGATGGGGCATAATTTAGGACTTCAAAAATTAATACATAATGGGTTACTAAAATTAAATTTTTATCACTTTTAAAGTTTCTTATATAATTATTTAAAGCTTCAACTTGCATATCTTTATTTTTGGCATGTTTGGAGCTGTAAAAAGAATTTAAGAAATTATTTGTTGAAAAATCATTGAAAGCAATTTTCGCAGTTTCTTTGCATCTACACCATTCACTCGATAACACTTTATCTATTTGAATTTTATTCTTTTTGAAAAATTCACCGATGTATTTAGCTTGTCTTCTTCCGTCTTCACTTAAATTCCTTTGAGTAGAACAATCATTTAATTTGAAATTGTTAGGATCTCCGCTTCCAGGGGCATATGCATGTCTGATAAAAATTAATTTTCCACCATCTTTAAGTTGATTCAATAAATTTTGATTTAAATCTGCTTTAATAGGTGAAATTAAAGTTATAAAAACTATTATAAAAAATTTTAAAAATTTCATTTATGGATATTAGATTAAATAATTTAAACAAAACAATAATAAAGTGTAAAAAATGTCCAAGACTTGTAAGATTTGTCAAAACGGTAAGTGCTAAAAAAAGAAAACAAAATATTAATGAAATTTACTGGGGCAAACCTGTTCCAGGATTTGGAGATATTAATTCAAAATTAGCTATCATTGGACTCGCACCTGCTGCTCATGGTGGCACTAGAACTGGTAGAGCTTTTACGGGAGACAAATCTGGTGATTTTTTATTTAAGTGTTTATATGAAGTTGGTATTTCGAATTCTCCACTCTCAAAGAGTTTAAATGATAATTTAAAATTAAAATCAACCTACATAACAAATATACTTAAATGTGTACCACCTGAAGATAAACCACTAAGCAATGAGATTTTAAATTGTTCTAACTTTTTTGATCAAGAAATATTATCTTTAAAAAAACTTAGAGTAATAGTTACATTAGGTAAAGTTGCTTTTGATAATTGTATAAAATTATATAAACAAAAATTTGATATTAAAAAAAAATTTTTTTTTAAACATGGAAAGTCACAATTGATGCCTGATGGTTTGATAATATTATCAAGTTATCATCCAAGCCCCAGAAATGTTAATACAAAACTTATTTCAAATAAGATGATGGTTAACTTATTTGAAAAAGCAAAAAAATTAGCTAAGTTTTAATTGTGTCACAAAAGTAGGGTCTAAATTTAGAATAAATTTCATCAGGTATTTTTACGGGTTTACCCTTTGTATTTACAAATACCAAATGAACTTGAGCTTCAACTATCACTTCTTTGTCTTTTGTAATTATCTGGTTCATAAAAAATGAAGTTTTAGTAATTGATTTAACAAATGATCTAACTGTTAATTCATCCTCTAAATGTGCAGATTTTTTATATTCAATGTTACATGATTTAACTATTATTAATGAACTAAAAGTTTCTTTAATTTTGTTATTACTAAATCCAATTGAAATTAATGCTTCAGTTCTGGCTCTTTCTAAAAACTTTAAATAATTTGCGTAATAAACTACTCCGCCTGAGTCTGTATCCTCATAATAAATTTTTAATTTGTGGAAAAAATTTTCATGCATTTAAGAATTATATCAAATAATTAATTATTTTACACAAACTAGGTTATAATAATTGATATGAACATTTTTGTAATTTGGTTGGTTATGGTAATAGCTTGGAACTATGGCTATCCTCAAGCAAGTCCTTTAGAAGATGTAATTGTTGCTGTAATTTTATCTTTATTAGCTACCTTTTTGAAAAAAAATCTTAAAATTTAACTACTCAGCAGAAAAATAAATATTCTGAAAATATGCTACAGCTTTCATTTTAGAATTATCAGTATCAGACATGATAGCTAAACCATCTAACTCATTAACGTCTAAATCATGAAACTTCTTAAAATCCTCTTTTACATTTGATTTTACAGTAACCCACTTATTAAGATCGGTAATTGTAGTTGCGAGAACATTATCGATAGACTTTTTTGTATATGGGCTTGGTGAGTAAAATCCTATTTTGTTATTACTTGAAAAAACGTAATTAATAGCTCTGTTTGAAAGTGGTGTAGCACCCGTCTTCTTTACAGCAAAAACTCTAGCTGCAAAATCATGTCCTTTTTTTGTATTTTCTTTAATACCAACTAAGTCTTTCTCAATTTTCCAGGTAATATTGATAAATGGTGTTTTGTTTAAATCTATTTTTACTTCTTTACCCAGACCTGAAGCTGCATTGTCAGCAATAGCTTTTAAAAAATTACCATTTTCATTGGATCCAACAGTATAAATTGTCTTGTTATCTGCTCCTCTCACCTTTCTTACATTTAATTTAGCAAGTTCTTCATTTGTAAAATCAAAAATATTTATTTCACTTGCAAAACTAATTGAGAAAATTGCAGACCAAATAATAAAAATTTTAATTAGCATATTCATAAAATATTTTTTAAAAATTAATCGTTAATACATTATTTTGACAAGATTTAAACATCCAAAAATCATTATTTAACTCTATATAAAGAGTATGAAAACAATTTCCATCTTTATACTTCTTGTTTACTGGTCAATAATGATATTTGCCCCTGTTATGTCTAAAGATATAAAGTTAAGTCGAGCAAAAACTAATAACATAAAAATAGTTAAACAATAAACTAGATTAATAAGTTGAACGTCCACCACTTATATCAAAAACTGCTGCTGTTGAAAAAGTATTTTCCTCTGATGAAAGCCAGCAAATTAGTGAAGTAAATTCTTCAACCTCTAAAAATCTGCCTCTTGGCACTTTAGAAAGCATTCTCTGAACATGCTCTTTAGTCATTTGGTCTAAAATACGAGTTTTAGCACCTGCAGGTGTCACTGCATTTACAGCTATATTTTTATCCGCAAGCTCTTTACCTAAAGATTTTGTTAACCCTATTGCTCCAGCTTTCCCAGCGCTATAAGCACTTGCATTAGAATTTCCATCTTTTCCTGCTACTGATGCAACATTAACTATTCTTCCATAATTATTTTTAATCATATTAGGAACTATTGCCCGGCAACAATTAAAAGTGCCCATTAAATTTATATCTACAATTTTTTTCCACATTTCAACATCATACTCCCATAATGTCGATGTTGGACCAGTTATCCCCGCATTATTGATTAAGATATCAATATTAGAGTCTTTGGTAATCTCTGTAACACATTTCTCAACTTGATTATAATTTGATACATCTACGATGTTTGAGCTTAAATTAGAATCATTAAGATCTTTAACAGATTTTTCAATCATTTTTGGATCTATGTCCCAAATTATAACTTTCGCCCCTGATTTCAAAAATCTTTTTGCAATATCCAGCCCAAATCCTTGTGCACCACCAGTAATAACTGCAGTTTTTTTATCAAAATTAAAATCAATTTTGTCCATTATGTTATTTTCTTTCAAGTAGATAATATACAAAGCCAGAAGTTAATGTTCCAATGATCCAAGCATAAGATTGTAAAAACATTAAATTAGAATTCCATATTGTTGATGATGCAAATATAAAGCCAATAACAACAGAATAAATTGCTTTTAAATGCCAGCCTTTAGAAAAATAGAATACACTTTCAGGCGAAGATGAATGTATATCCTTAACATCTATATTAGATTTGTTAATTATATAATAATTTATAATCATTACTCCGCTGATAGGACCAAAAAAACAGCCAAAAGTATCTATAAATGAAAGAATACCAATTTGACTCAACAACGTTGGCCAAAAAATTGCAATTATTAGACCAAATATACCGATGATATAACTTACACTTTTAATATTTAAGCTGTTTGGTTGAAAATTAATTAAGGAATATTGTGATGGAATAAAGTTAGCTATCAAGTTAGTTGATGCTGAAGCAGTTATAATAAAAAATAAAGCTATAACAGTTATCATTAAATTATCATATTTACCCACAATATCTGTTGGATTTGTAAAAATTCTCTCAATATCTTCAAATTTTTGATTTAAAAAAACATCAGCACCAGAAACAATGAAAACTGCAAATACAGAAAATAAAATAAGATTTAGTAATAAAGTAAAGTTTCCATTTTTTAAATTTCTTTCATTTTTAATATAACGTGTAAAATCACCTAAACTAATTATTATTATAGAAAAATATGCAAAAATTGATCCTGCTACAGTTAATATCGGAAATATATTGTTATAATCTAAAAAATTTTCAAAATTTAGAATTTCCACAAAAGCTTTAGAAGTAAGTTTTACATCTGATAGTAAAATTACTAAGAAAAAAAATAACAAACCTGAATAAACTGTTATTGCTGAGAAATTTATTATTTTTTTATTAAATAACATGCCTTTACTAAAAATATAAATTTGAATCATCATACAAATTAATAATGATGACCAATCAATAACATTTAATCCAAGTAAAAATGTTAAAAAGATATCTTTATCTAAGATTGAATTATCAATTGTAAAAAGTAAAATTCTAATTAAATAACCTATGGCCTTTGATAAAAAATAAGTTTGAATTCCAAATAAAAAAATTCCAACTAAACCTCTTAAAAATCCAAAAAACTTTGCACCCGAAAAGCCTAATGAAGATCGTAATAGTGTTGCAAACGGCAATCCATATTTTTGAGAAGGTTTACCTATCAAATTAGAAAAAAAGTAAACCAATATAGACCCTAAAATTGATCCAAAAAAAACTACAAAAGAATTTAGATTGTATATTGTGTATAAAGAAGCAATGAGTGAAAAACCTATTATGCTTTGAATATTTACTCCCCAAAAACAAAATAGATCTTTCCAATCCCAATTTTTATTAGTTGGATTGATAGCAACTAATTCCCAGTTAATGATTTTTTTGCTAACTTTATTTTGACTCACTCTAAATATATTAAACTATAATTTTTTACTGTCCATATAAGAGAGTTGGCAACCAGAGAGCAATTTTTGGAAAAATAATGATTAAGATTAGACCGATAACTTGTAAGACCATAAATTGCATCATTCCATAATAAATATCTTTTAAATCCCATTCCGGAACTACTCCTTTTAAAAAATATGCAGACAAAGCAACAGGTGGTGATAACCAGGCGGTCTGTAAATTGACAGCAACTAAAATAGCAAACCAAGTTAAATTAAACCCTAGAGCCTCTATTAGAGGTAATATTATCGGAACAATGATCATAACTATTGGAACCCATTCTAAAGGCCAACCTAATAAAAATATTGCAACCATAACTATTGCAAGTATTAAATATTTATTCATTTCAAGGCCTAATAAAAACTCAGTTAATAATGTTGGTGTTCCTAATCTTGCAAATACTGCACCAAAAAAATTAGATGCAGCTACTAAAACCATTATTAAAGCAGTAATTTCTAAAGTTTTTACCAGTGCTTCTTGAAGTTTCGGTAATGATAGTTTTTTATAAGCTAATGAAAGAAGTAACGCTCCCATTGCACCACAACCAGCAGCTTCTGTAGGTGTAGCAAATCCAAATAATATGCTTCCTAATGCTGCAAATACTAAAGCAGCAGGTGGAACTAACCCTAAAAAAAATTCAATCCAAACTTCTTTCATACTGGCAGTTCTCATTTCTTCAGGAATAACTGGGCCAAGTTTGGGGTTGATCATACATCTTATTGTTGTGTAACCAGCATACAAACCTGCTAAAAGAATTCCTGGTATTATTGCTGCAGCAAATAAATCAATGACTGGTATTTCCATTATTGGTCCCATCACGACTAGCATAATGCTCGGTGGTATCAAAATTCCCAATGTTCCACCTGCTGTAATTGTTCCAGCAGCAAGTCTTACATCATATCCAGATCTATTCATTGATTTTGCAGCCATAATTCCTAAAATAGTCACTGAAGCTCCAACAATTCCTGTGGCAGCTGCAAAAATCACAGAAACAAATAATACAGCATAGTATAAAGAACCTCTTACTTTCGCTAACATCATTTGGAATGCAGAAAATAATCTTTCCATTAACCCAGCTTGCTCCATCATTATTCCCATAAAGACAAATAAGGGGACCGCTGCCAAGGTTTGTTCGGTCATGACCATGGAAAATTGGAGTGTCATTAAATAAAACACTAGTTTTCCAAATCCTAAATAACCAAAAACAAAACCTAAAAATATTAAAGTAAATGAAATTGGAAATCCTACAAAGATAGCAAAAAGCATCACTCCAACAAGAATGAAACCTAAAATCGCTGGATCTATAAATTCAGCAATCATTCATTCTCTCCAGGCCACTTACCTTTTTTTGCCGCCCAATAACTTTTGAATAATTCTGAAATACCTTGAATAAGTAAAAATATAATACCAACCAATAAACAAGTTTTAATTGGCCACATATATGGCATCCAAGTAGTATCCATTCCTCTTTCACCTCTTTGAATAGATTCCCCTACATACCCCACTGTCATATAAAGAAATACTAATAAACCAGGAAAATAAAATAATAGGTATAACCAAAAATCAATAAGACCTTGATTTTTAGTTTTAAAATTTCTGTATAAAAAATCAGCTCTTATATGCACTCCTCTTGAAAGTGCATATCCTGCGCCTAACATAAAAAGAGCACCGTATAAAAATCTACTTATATCATAAGCCCATATTGTTGGAGCATGAAATAATTTTCTTGCAAGCACCTCGTAAGTCATTGCTAATATAAGTGGCATTAAGATCCAACACACAACGTTGCCAATCCACTTACTAAATTTATCAATGTTCAAAATTGAACTAGCCATCCATGATGGCATATCATCAGGCATTTTTCCTGAACCACCTCGCCTTTCGGCAATCATTTCATCTGAAATATCAAGTTTTGATGGTTCGTTTGTCATAAAATTTTAGTTAAAAAAATTAGAGCGGACTGTAAAAGTCCGCTCTAACTAAATCAAGATTTATTACTGATTACTTTAATGTTGCTGCGTGAGCCATTCCTAGCTTAGCATTAGACATTTGAGCACCACTCCAGAATGGAACAGCTATATCAGCAAATTCTTTCATCGAATTATAAACTTCGTTGAAAAATTTATTTTCTGCAGCATTCTTGTTTAAAGAAGCTTTTGCAGCAGCCATATATTCTGTGAAATAATCAGAAGGTGTATCTTCTAAAATTACTCCATGTTTAGTAGTTAACTCTCTTAAAGCTTTACCATTTTCATAGATTCTGTAACTTAAAGATTTAGCTAACGAAGCATTAGCAGCAACTTCAAGAGACTTCTTCTCATGATCAGTCATAGCGTTGTAAGTTTTTCCAGTAATATAAAAGTCAGCATTTACGACTACTTGGTGTAAACCTTGTAGGTAGTAGTGCTTTAATACTTTTTGGAAACCAAATGTTAAGTCTGGTTTTGGACAACACCACTCAGCAGCATCAATAGTTCCTGCTTCAAGAGCTGGTAGAATATCTCCACCACCCATAGCAACAGATGCTATACCGATGTCTTTGTAAGTTTGTCCTGGAATTCCTGGAGGTGTTCTGAATTTATATTTTCTAAAGTCAGCCATATCTTTAATTGGTTTTGGAAACCATCCTAAAGCTTCTGGTCCAACTGGTTGAATCATAAACCCTTTAATATCTCTTCCCATTTCTTTCCAAAGTTGGTCGTATAATTCTTTACCACCGCCATATTGGAACCATGATAGAAAAGCGATATTATCAATACCTACACCACCACCAGCTACTGGCGAACCAAATAACATAGCTGCAGGGTGATCTCCTGACCAATAGTGAGTCCATGCGAATCCACAATCAATCAGACCTTTGTCAACTGCATCTAAAGTTTCTTTTACACCAACTACAGATCCTGCAGGCATAATTTCAAACTTAAGAGATCCACTTGTCAAAGTTGTTACAGTGTCAGTAAAGTCTTTTAACATCTTAACTTCATCAGCTTTAGTGTTAAGAACTGTCTGACATTTTAGTGTTTTTGCTGCATTAGCATTAGAAATAAATCCAAATACCATCATAACTGCAAAAAACATTGAAATGATTTTTTTCATTTTTAACTTCCTCTCTTTATTTTTAAAAACGAAACCTAATCAAAGAATGAAATTTAAAACAAGCATTAATATTGAAAAATTGAATTTTTTTACAGAAACATTAGAAAAAAATTTATTTTAATTTATAAAGATTCTAATTAATGGATAATTTTGATATTATAATTCTAG
The DNA here is from genome assembly GCA_902558205.1 of uncultured Pelagibacteraceae bacterium. Taxonomy (GTDB): domain Bacteria; phylum Pseudomonadota; class Alphaproteobacteria; order Pelagibacterales; family Pelagibacteraceae; genus Pelagibacter. The sequence continues at coordinate 9,991 of CACECY010000009.1, forward strand.
GAGCAGGTTCAGCTGGATGTGTTCTTGCAAATAGATTGTCTGAAAAATCTTCTACTAAAGTACTACTAATAGAGGCAGGTGGCAAGGATAATTATCCATGGATTCATATTCCTGTTGGATATTTTAAAACAATGCATAACCCTAAAACTGATTGGTGCTATAAAACTGAGCCTGATGAAAGTATGAACAATATTTCAATAAGATATCCCAGAGGAAAAACTTTAGGAGGTAGTTCATCAATTAATGGATTACTTTATATCAGAGGGCAACACAGAGATTATGATATATGGAGACAACTTGGTAATTCCGGTTGGGGATGGGATGATGTTCTTCCATATTTTATTAAGGCAGAAAATCAAGAAAGAGGAAAAAATGAGTTTCATGGTGTTGGTGGGCCACTTTCTGTTTCTGATCAAAGAATTCACCTTCCACTTTTAGATGAATTTCAAAATGCAGCTGAAGAATTTGGAATTCCAAAGACTAAAGATTTTAATACAGGAGACAATCATGGTTGTGGTTATTTTCAAGTAACAGAAAAAGATGGCTTTAGATGCAGTACAGCTGTTGGTTATCTAAATCCTATTAAAAAAAGAAAGAATCTAAAAATTATTACACATGCACATGTAAAAAAAATTATTTTTGAAAACAAAATTGCAAAAGCTGTAGAGTTCTGGCAAGACAATGAATTAAAAAAAGTTCAAGCAAATAAAGAGATAATACTTTCATCTGGTGCTATTGGATCTCCTCAATTACTTCAGGTATCTGGGATTGGAAATTCAGAAAAGTTAAAAAAACTTGGAATTGATATTGTCCATAATTTAAATGGTGTGGGTGAAAATCTACATGATCATTTAATGTTAAGACCTGTTTATAAAATCAACGGATTAAAATCCCTTAACAAAAAAATTAATAGTTTATTTGGAAACTTAATGATTGGATTGGAATATGTTTTTAATAGAAGTGGTCCTATGACAATGGGTGCAAGTCAAATGTGTATGTTCGCTAAGAGTGATCCTTCTTTAGAATTGCCTGATTTACAATGGCACGTTCAACCTATGAGTATGGATACATTAGGAGCAACAAAAAATCACGATTTTCATGCCTTCACTCCAACTGTTTCTAATATCAATCCTACAAGTAGAGGAAGTGTAAGTATAGTTGATAAAGATTCTAGAACTTATGCAAAAATAAAACAAAATTATTTATCAACTGATAATGATAGATTAATTGCTGCAAAAGGACTTAAGTTAACTCGAAAAATTATTATGGAGTCTGAAACTTTTAAAAAATATGCACCAGAAGAATATAGACCAGGATTACATATTGATGATAATGAGGAGCTTGTTAAAGAAGCATCAAACCACGCACAAACTATATTTCATCCAGTTGGTACTTGTAAAATGGGGCAAGATGAAATGTCAGTTGTTGATGAAAAACTTAAAGTTAGAGGTGTAGATAATCTAAGAGTTATAGATGCATCAATTATGCCAAACATAACTTCAGGAAATACTAATGCACCTACAATAATGATTGCAGAAAAAGGTGCAGACATGATACTAGAACAATAATGTTTGCGGAATTTTTTACACCAGAACAATTAACAATATTAACACAAATTATTTTAATTGATTTAGTTTTAGCTGGGGATAATGCCATTATAATTGGAATGGTTGCATCGAAATTTCCTTTAGAGCAAAGAAAAAAAATTATTTTTTGGGGTATTGGTGGTGCTGTAATCTTAAGAGTTATTTTGACCTTACTTACTGCATATTTATTGCAGATAACAGGCTTAAGGCTAATTGGTGGAATGCTTCTTCTTTATATAGTTTATAAACTTTATACAGATGTAATCAAAGGCTCAGAACATGAAGATAATATAAAAGTTGATAACTCAAGTTTTTTAAAGGCTATTTGGACAATCTTGTTAGCTGATTTTACCATGAGCCTAGATAATGTTTTAGGTGTTGCTGGTGCAGCAGGTGATCACTATAAATTATTGATATTTGGTTTGGTTTTATCAATTGCACTAATGGCTTTTGCCGCAACATTAATTTCAGAATGGATTAAAAAATATAAATGGATTGCTTGGGCAGGATTATTGGCAATATTAATTGTTGCTATTGAATTGATTTACACAGATATTAAAATATTAATCTTATAATGTACTTAAAAAATTATAACCTTAAAAATAAAACAGCAATAGTAACTGGAGCTGGTAAAGGACTTGGTAGAGCTTGCGCAATTGCCCTAGCTGAGGCTGGTGCTAATCTAGTTATAATTAGTCGAACTGAAAAAGATTTAGTTGAGGTTTCTAAGAAAATAAAAAAACTAAAAAAAAAATGTAAATCTTATGTTTGTGACATAACAAATTATAACCAAATAAAAGAAATTATAAATAAACAGCCTAAAATAGATATTTTGATCAATAACGCTGGTAATAATCGACCAGCACATTTTACAAAAGTGAAGACTGAAGATATGGAACACATGGTTAAGATCAATACTATTGCTACTTTTAACCTTGCACATCTCTGTGTTCTTAAAATGATTAAAACAAAAAATCGAAAGAAAATTGGCGGAGCAATAGTCAATATGTCTTCTCAGATGGGTCATGTTGGTGGGCCAATTAGAAGTGTTTACAATATGAATAAATGGGGATTAGAGGGACTGACAAGAGGAATGTCTATAGATTTAGCTAAATATAATATTAGAGTAAATACAGTTTGTCCTACATTTGTAATAACTCCCATGACTAAAAAATTTTTAAAAAATAAGAAATTTAAAAGAGAAACACTTAATAATATCCCACTTGGTAGATTTGCAGAATTATCTGAAATATCATCAGCAGTTGTATTTCTTGCATCAGATGCGGCATCTATGATAACTGGAACTTCATTATTGGTTGATGGTGGATGGACTGCAAAATAGTTTCTAGATTATTATTCTTAATAATCCTCTTTACTACACCACAATTAAACGCAATCGAATTTAAAGGTAAATTCTTGCAAGGTCATTATATAGTTGGAATTACCGATCCATCTGCCAAAATAATAATTGGTAAAAAAGAAGTAAAAATCTCAAAAGATGGTTATTTTGTATTTGGAATAGATCGAGACAGAAAGTTCGACATAAGTATCACTAAAATTATTAACGGTAAAAAAGAATTAATAACTAAGCAAGTTTTAAAAAGGAAATATAATATTCAAAGAATTGATGGTTTAGAAGAAAGCAAAGTAACTCCGCCAGAATCTGTTTATAAAAGAATTAAAGAGGAAAATAATAAAATTGGAGAAGCAAGAGCAATTAATTCAGACTTACCTTTCTTCAAAGATCAATTCATTATGCCAGTACAAGGTATAATTAGTGGAGTTTATGGTAGCCAAAGAATTTTAAATGGAAAACCTAAATGGCCACATTATGGAATTGATATAGCAGCTAAACAAGGAACAATGATTAAATCTTCAGGCGCAGGAGTTGTTACTATGGCTGAAGATGATCTTTATTATACAGGTGGTACAATTATTATGGATCATGGCCATGGTATTTCTACAATATATTCTCATCTCGAAACTGTAATGGTATCTGTAGGTGATAAAATTAATCAAGGAGACATCATTGGAACAGTCGGATCAACAGGTAGATCAACAGGTCCACATTTAGATTTTAGAATTAATTGGTTTCAAACTAGACTTGATCCAATGTCAGTATTAAATTAAATAAGTTTAATGGCACTTCATTTTACTAAAGAAGAATTTTCAAATAGAAAAAAAAATGTGATAAAATCTATGAAAGAGCATAATTTAGATGCTCTTTTAATGTTTAGACAAGAGTCTATGTATTGGCTTACAGGATACGATACATTTGGATATGTTTTTTTTCAAACACTGATTTTAGATAAGAATGGCGATATTATTTTACTAACTCGCGCACCAGACTTAAGGCAAGCACAAAATACTTCTAATATTAAAGATATTAGAATTTGGGTTGATAAAGATGGGTCAAATCCTACTGATGATCTTAAGCAAATTTTAAATGAGCTTAATCTAAAAAATAAAAAAATTGGTATTGAATATGAAGCTTACGGTATGACTGGCCGGAATGCACTGAAACTAAACAAATCATTAAATAACTACTGTGAAGTTGAAGACCAATCAGAATTAATTACCAAACTAAGAGTAATAAAATCAAATGAAGAGCTTATTTATGTTAGGCGAGCAGCTGAACTTGCCGATAAAGCTCTTGATGAAGCTTGGAAATATACAAAAGCTGGAGCAAGTGAAGCAAAAATTTTAGCTGAAATGCAAAAAGCAGTTTTAGAAGGAGGCGGTGATTACCCCGCTAATGAGTACATAATTGGTTCTGGAAAAAATGCATTACTTTGCAGATATCAAGCAGAAAAAAGAAATCTATCAAATATAGATCAGCTAAGTATAGAATGGGCTGGCACTTTCAAGCATTATCACTCTGCAATGTTTAGAACTATCCCTATTGGTAAGGCAGATCCCAAACATCTTGAAATGCATGTAGCATGTGTTGAAGCATTAACAAATTGTGAAAAAAAATTAGTTCCTGGTAAAACAGCTGGTGAAGTATTTGATGCTCATGCTAAAACTTTTGATAATTTAGGATTTAATAAAGCGAGAATGAATGCTTGTGGTTATTCACTTGGTTCTACGTTTTCTCCTAACTGGATGGATTGGCCAATGCTTTATACTGGTAATCCTTATAAGATTGTTCCAGGCAATATCTTCTTCATGCATATGATCTTGATGGACTCTGAAAACAACTTAGCAATGAATTTGGGTGAAACCTATTTAGTTACTGAAAATGGCAATGAAAGACTAGGTAAACAAAAGTTAGATCTTGTTGTTCTCTAAATTTCAGATCTAGCTCTAAAACGTTCGTAAATTAATCGTGTTTTAACACCTATATTTAAAAAAGGTTGGGGCGGTAACCAAGTTGGTTTATTTCTTTCCTCAATAGTTTTTATTTCTTTGGAATTTTCATTGCTTGCTTTAATTGCAATCTGTTCACCAAATAAAGTTCCTACTCCAATTCCTGAACCATTATAACAACCAGCAACAAATATATTATCATTTATTTTTTCAAATATTTGAGAACTATTCCTGGTTCTTGAAACAACTCCTGACCAAGTTGATTGAATAATATTATCAGGTAATTGAGGAAATCTTTTTTTTATTCCAAACTTCTGTTTCAATTGTCTTTTTTTTAACTCAGACTTAGACATTTGATAAGGATTATGAACTTCAGCAGTGTTTCTAATTAATATTCTTCTTTCTTTAGTCAATCTTATAGTAGCACCCATAGGTCTCACTGGTAAAACTCCCCACTCTTTAGGTTCACCGATAGATTTGAACTCACTATCTGTTAAACTTCTTGTCATACTTGCAGTTAAGGTGATTGGAAAATTATAATTAGTTTTAATACCAAGGGATTTTAAATATCCATTAGTGGCAAAAATTATCTTTTTAGTTTTAATTGAACCATTTTTGAAATTACAATTAATTATACCGTTAATTTTTTTCCAATTTAATAATGGTGAATTTTCATAAAGATTTACATTTCCTGGTAAAGTGTCAATCATAGCTCTAACTAATTTACCTGGGTGTAATAAAATTCCACCTTTTGTATGAAGAGCAATGTTATAAAAATTTGTGCCTAATCTTTTAGTAAGATCTTTATTAAACAAAATATTGTGCTCAAAACCTAATTTAGAGAGAGTTTCTGAAAAATTTTCTAAGATTTTTTGATCTTCTTTTTTTGATGAAGCAAAATATTTTCCACATTCATTCCAATCACAATCAACCTGGTATTCCTTAATAAATCTTTTAACAGCCTCAATTCCTAATTTGTAAATATTTGCTTTTTTTTTATAATTTTCTAATTCTTTGTTTGATGTAAAACCATCATTGAGTGTTGTATCTACTAGATAGCCTGAGTTTCTTGAGCTTGCACCCTCTCCTGCTAATTGAGCATCTACTATCAATATTTTTTGTTTAGGATAAAGTTGACCTAGTTTTCTAGCAGCAGATAATCCAGTATAACCAGCACCAATAATCAACCACTCGCAGTTTAAATCAGAAGAAAAGGTTTTTATGTTACTCCTTGGACTTAAATCATTGATCCAGCTACAACCATTATCATTAACTACATCCATATAGGAAGATTACGATAATTGTTTGTTAATTAAAAGATCTTAAGAAATTAAAGAAGGTTGTTTCTTCATATCTGCTTTGTTAATTCCAGCTACTTTCACTGGCTTCTTCATAGCATCTCTTCTAAAAGGTTCACCAAGTTCTTGGTTTAGAATTACTTCAATAAATGTTGTAATACCTTTCTTTTGATCTTCGCATGACTGTTTGATGGCTGATGTAGTTTCTTCCATCGTTCGAACTGTTACACCTTTTAAACCACATGCATCTGCGACTTTTGCATAACTTAATTCTGGATCAAGTTCAGTTCCAACAAAATTATTATCAAACCAAAGAGTGGTATTTCTTTTTTCTGCGCCCCATTGATAATTTCTAAAGATAACCATTGAAATTGCTGGCCATTCTTCTCTTGCACATGAGCTCATCTCATTCATACTAATTCCAAAAGCTCCATCACCGGCAAAACCTATTACAGGTGTATCAGGACAGCCAATTTTTGCTCCAAGAATTGATGGAAACCCATAACCACATGGACCAAATAATCCTGGTGCTAAATATTTTCTTCCTTTTTCAAAAGTTGGATAAGCATTTCCGATTGCACAATTATTTCCAATATCGCTTGAAATAATTACGTCATCAGGCATTCCCGCTTGGATAGCTCTCCAAGCTTGTCTTGGAGACATTCGATCTGCATCTCTTTCTCTAGCTTCTTTATTCCAAACTGTCCCTTTATCATCATCCTCGTGATCTAAACTTGAAAGTTTTTGCAACCAAGCTGATTTAGTTTGATGAATAATGTCTTTTCTTTTTTGTCTGTCAGTATCTCCAGCTGTTGGTGAAAGTTGTGCTAAAAGTTGTTGTGAAACTAATTTTGCATCACCGCAAATTCCAACAGTAACTTTTTTTGTTAAACCAATTCTGTCTGAATTCATATCAACTTGAATGATACTTGCATCTTTAGGCCAATAATCCATTCCATAACCTGGTAAAGTTGAAAAAGGATTAAGCCTTGTGCCTAATGCTAATACAACATCTGCTTTAGAAATTAATTCCATACCCGCTTTGGAACCATTATAACCTAATGGACCTGCAGCAAGAGGATGGCTTCCAGGGAAGCTATCATTATGTTGATAACCTGAACAAACAGGTGCATCTAATTTTTCAGCTAATTTTTTACAATCTTCAATAGCTCCACCTATAACAACTCCAGCTCCAGATAATATAACTGGAAATTTTGCTTTTGATAATAAGTCAGCAGCTTTTTTAATTGCATCAACTCCACCTGCCTGTCTTTCCAATCTTACTATTGGAGGAAGGTCTATATCTATTACCTGTGTCCAATAATCTCTAGGAACATTGATTTGTGCAGGAGCAGATCCTCTAATTGCTTTTTCAATAACTCTGTTTAAAACTTCTGCCATTCTTGATGGGTCTCTAACTTCTTCTTGATAGCAAACCATATCTTTAAATAAATTCATTTGTTCTACTTCTTGAAAACCTCCTTGACCCATAGTTTTATTTGCAGCTTGAGGTGTAACTAATAATAATGGTGTATGATTCCAATAAGCTGTCTTTATAGGAGTAACCAGTCCAGTAATTCCTGGACCATTCTGTGCTATAACCATAGACATTTTTCCAGTAGCTCTTGTGTAACCGTCTGCAATTAATCCGCCGTTAGTTTCATGAGCGACATCCCAGAATGTAATTCCTGCATCTGGGAATATATCTGAAATTGGCATAAAAGCTGAACCAATAATTCCAAATGCATGTTCAATGCCGTGCATTTGTAAAACTTTTACAAAAGCTTCCTCTGTTGTCATTTTTGTCATAAAACTAGAACCTCTCTAAAGTGTAATTTAAATTTTTTTAAAATTCGTTTGTTAATTTGAGCGATTAATATATAAGATTTTGAAAATTTCAAATAAACAAATCGACACAAAATGGCTACAGATATTATAATTCATGATAAAAAAGACAACGTTGGAGTGGTTGTTATTGAAAAAATAACTCCAAAACAAGACTGTGCTTGCTGGATAATGGAAGATGACAGCTCTACAAATATTCAATCGGTAGATGAAATTCCCTTAGGGCACAAAATTGCAATGATTGATCTTAATGAAGGTGATACCATTCTAAAATATGGTCATGATATTGGTAAAGTCGTTAAATCTATAAAAAAAGGTGAACACGTGCACGTTCACAATGTAAAAACAAAGAAGTGGTAATAAGATGGAAATCCCAAAGAGTTTTTTAGGTTATAAAAGAGAAAACGGCAGAGCAGGAACAAGAAATCATGTAATAATTCTGCCTGTTGATGATATTTCAAATGCATGTGCTGAGGCAGTTGCTAACAATATTAAAGGGACAATAGCTCTTCCCCACTCATACGGTAGACTTCAATTTGGAGCTGACTTAGAGCTTCATTTTAGAACTATGATTGGAACTGGAAGCAATCCAAATGTTGCAGCTGTTATAGTTATCGGTATTGAACCAAAGTGGACTAAAAGAATTGTAGATGGGATTGCAAAAACTGGAAAACCAGTTGAAGGTTTTCATATAGAGCGAACTGGAGATATTGGGACAGTTATGAAAGCCTCAAAAAAAGCTCAAGAGTTTGTAATGTGGGCTTCTGAAAAACAAAGAGAAGAATGTCCAATGAGTGATCTTTGGATTTCAGTAAAATGTGGTGAGTCTGACACAACATCAGGTTTAGCTGCAAACCCAACAGTTGGAAATCTAATGGATAAATTAGAGCCTATGGGTGTTCATTTATGTTTTGGTGAAACATCAGAATTGACAGGTGCTGAAAAAGTTTGTGCTACAAGAGGTGCAACTAAAGAAGCCTCTGATAAATTTATGAAGACTTGGAGTGCTTATAATGATTTTATATTAAAAGAAGCAACAGATGATTTGTCTGAAAGTCAACCAACAGCAGGAAATATTGCGGGTGGTCTAACAACTATTGAAGAAAAAGCATTTGGAAATTTTCAAAAAATTGGTAACTGTAAATTCGTTGATGTTTTAGAACCAGCAGAAGAACCTAAGAAAGGCAAAGGTTTATACTTTATGGATACATCATCAGCAGCAGCTGAATGTGTAACACTTCAAGCAGCAGCAGGTTTTAACATCCATCTATTTCCAACTGGGCAAGGTAACATTGTTGGAAACCCAATCGAACCAGTTATCAAATTAACAGCTAATCCTTTAACTGTAAAAGGAATGGGTGAACACATTGATTGTGATGTCTCAAAAATTCTTTCTAGAGAAATGAATATGTCTCAGGCAGGTGATGAATTAATCAAGACAACGATGAGAGTAGCAAACGGACGATTAACTTGTGCAGAAGCTTTAGGTCATAAAGAATTTGTGATGACTAAACTTTATAGAAGTGCATAAGTTTTTATCTAGTGCTTATTAAATTCAATTATATAAAAGCAATTTTTCCAGGCGTCGTTTTAGCTTTAGTATTTTGTCTTTTTTCTCAAGGAATAAATAACGTTTTAGCTATTGAAATATTCAATACACCTAAAAGTCCAATATCCACTGTCCTTATAGCTATTTTACTTGGCATAATAATGGGAAATGCATTTACACCAAGACCAGGTATGATGCTTGGTTTAGATTTCACACAACAATATATTTTAAAATTGGGAATTATCTTTTTAGGTATAAGATTAAGTTTTGATGATTTAATTAGGTTTGGATCTATAGCAATACCATTAGTTATCTTTTGTATAGTTGGAGTATTAATTCTTATTAAATTATTAATAAAAAAAGTCCCTATCTCATCAAAAATGTCATACTTAATTGCCATAGGAACAAGTGTATGTGGTGCTACTGCAATAGTAGCTACTGCTCCAGTAATCAATGCAAAAAAAACAGAGGTTGCTTACGCAATTGCAAATATCACGTTATTTGGTGTTATTGCAATGTTAGTTTATCCTTACTTTGCAGAATGGTATTTTGATAACAATTCTATTGAAGCTGGTTTGTTTTTAGGCACTTCAATACATGAAACTTCTCAAGTAGCGGCTGCTGGCCTAATATACGATCAACAATTTAATAATCCTGCAACATTAGATGTTGCTACTGTTACAAAGCTAATTAGAAATACGTTCCTAGTTATACTTATTCCTCTTTTTGCTTTTTTATACAATAGAGGAGAAATTAAAGACCAAAAGTACTCCATATTAAGTATTTTTCCGTATTTTGTAATTGGTTTTATAGGTATGATAATTGTCAGAAACTTAGGAGATCAGTTTTTTTCAATAGAAAATAATAATTTTTATATTTGGTCCAAATTTATTGAGTATTTGAAAATTTTAGCAACAGTATTTTTAACGATGGCAATGGCAGCTGTTGGAATCTCAATTAATTTGAGTGAACTTAAGTCAATGGGCTATAAACCTTTTATTGTTGGTTTGATTGCTGCTGTAACAGTTGGAATTATAAGTTTAGTTTATATTGAGACTATTAAAAATTTTTTATTTTAGGATTTAACTAAAATTTTTTTTCTAAGATTCGAAACAAATCTTCTTATTAAGGCCGCACCAACACCTAAAATAATCGCAAACATAATTGTGAATAAACCATAGAAGAATGGCATATCTTTAGAAAATTCTTGAATAAATTTAGAGAAAAAATTTAAATCTTTACTTTTAACTGCAGAAATTTCTTTTGTAATTTGTTCGGCAAAAAAAGTATCATAGGCTATAGCAATACCTACTATTAATAATAATATTGCTAATAAAGCTTTAAGCCCCGAACTATCAATTTTTTCTCCTAGTTTTTGTCCAACTTGAACACCTACTATTGATCCAACTACTAACATTACCACGAGCATTAGGTCTATTGAACCATAATTAAATGAATGTAAAAACGTTACAATTACACTTACAAAAATAGTTACAAACAAAGAAGTGCCTGGAACTAATCTTGTTGGCATCTTAATTATATAAATCATAGCTGGAACTAAAATGAATGCTCCTCCAATTCCCATGATTGCAGCAATAAAACCAACAACTAAACCAATTATTATAGGTGTAAAAATACTTTCATATAGTTTTGATTTAGGAAATCTCATTCTTAATGGAAGACCATGTATCCAATAATGAACGTGCAATTTTTTTCTTTCTACTACATTTTTTTTTGCCTTATCAATTTCACCAAGACTTTCTACTAACATCAAAGTACCAATTATCGCTAGAATGTACATATAGGCTAAAGAAATAACGGTATCAATTTTTCCTATACCTTTAAAATAACTAAAAGTATAAATACCCAAAGCAGTTCCTATAGAACCACCTATTACTATCATAAAACCCATTTTATAATCCAGGGTATTCTTTAACCAATGAGTGGTAGATCCTGATACAGATGTTGCTAAAATATTATTTGCCTCATTAGCAACTGCATAAGCTGGTGGAACGCCTAAGAAAATTAAAAAGGGTGTCATTAAAAAACCACCACCTACACCAAATAAACCTGAAAGAATTCCAACTAATCCACTCAATAAAAGTATTTCAACTGGATTAACAAATACTTGTGCTATTGGTAAAAAGACATCCATCTAAATATAAAAACTTAAATTAAAACTTATTTAAAAGATATAAAAGTTCCAATTAAGATCACACCCCAACAAGCCACAATAGCTGAAAAAATCCCAGTTTTAATAAAAGTAGTTTTTTTGTTAATTATTTTATTTAAGATTTTTATATTTGAAAGGTGCATCTATATTCCTCATACACCTAGTGTGAAAATTGTCAAATTATAATTTAATATATGGTTGCTCCAAATACTTTGATCTCACCATCCTCAACACCAAGAACTAATCTTCCTAGAAACTCACCTGGAATTTTTTTATTAGTTTGTTTAATAAGGACAGTTATATGCTCTCCCCTTCTAAGAGTGCCAAAAGGTTCATAAGTTTCATTAAGATTTGTAATAAGTTCATTATTTGCCCATTGCTTTCCCAGCTCAACTTCATTTGCTCCAAACAGCATTTGTGTAGAGAAATCTCGAGTAAACCCACCATAATCCTTAAGATTTGATGATCTAACTAAATTTTCCCAAAAAGGTTTGCCAATCGCAAATATCTCTTCATCAGATTTGGCTAAAAGATCCATGATGATTTACTCTTTAATATATTGTTTTAAGAGGCCTTCTTCTTCTCGTTTTCATCTACAATGTGATACACAGGCACTTTTTCCATAGTAAATTTACCTGTTTTAGGGTCCCTTCTTGAAACAGTTAAACAATGCCAATTTTCATCGTCTAATTTCATATGATCCCCTCTATAATAATATCCTGGCCATCTAGTTTCTTCTCTGAATAAAGTATGTTCAGTTACACATTGAGAAGTTAAAGTTCTATGTTTTAGCTCCCAAGCTCTCATTAATTGATGATAATCCTCTGCACCAACTTTTTCTAAATCTTCTTGAAGCCAATCAAGTAACTCTAGTGCTCTTTTTAACATGTTTCCGTTAGTCATATAATTAGATGTAATACCTCCTACGTATTCATCCATAATTTTCTGAAGTCTTTGTAAACCTTGAATTGGAGAAATATAGCTTGGAGAAACAGTTCCTCCTGTAATTTCATTTTGAGCAACTGTATAAGTATCTAAAGGTTTATATACAGCAGTTTTAAAATCTTCACACTGTTTATCAGAAACATTGATACCATCAGCTTTTTGATCTTCAATGTATTTTACAGCTGCTTTTGCTGCTAATCTTCCTTCAGTAAAAGATCCTGATGAAAATTTATGAGCACTTCCACCAACAGTATCTCCTGCACCAAATAACCCATCGATTGTCAACATTCTGTTGTATCCCCAGAAATATTCTGGTGGAGACAAATCCTCAGGACCACTAACCCAAGCACCTGAACATGTAGCGTGAGAGCCCATCACGTATGGCTCTGAAGTTGTTAATTCTGGATTTGTATGTTTTGGATCAATATTTTGTGAAGCCCAAACCACAGCTTGCCCCACAGTCATTCCTAAAAAATTCTCCCAGCCAACAGTTTCTAAATGAGGATCTTGAAATGCCTCCTTAGTTACCATATGAATAGGTCCACCCCCTGCAGCTACTTCTTGAATAAAAGCATGATTTCTTAAACATGTTGGTGTTGGATGGTGATCAATGTATTCTCCAACTAATTCTTTAGTTTGGTCATACCATTTCTTCTCATAATTTTCACCATTAGCATTTTGAGTGTATGTTTTTAGATGTAAAAAATATGCCCCAACAGGACCATAACCATCTTTAAATCTGCACAAAACAATTCTGTTTTCCATTTGTGTCATCTTTGCTCCTGCTGCTATAGGTAAAGCATAAGCTGAACCATTACTCCAAGGCGCATACCAAGTTCTTCCCATACCTTCTCCAACTGCTCTTGGTTTAAAGATATGTGATGCTCCACCTGCAGCAACAATTACAGTTTTTGCTCTAAACACATGAAAATCTCCTGTTCTCATATTAAATCCAACAGCTCCACCAATTCTATTTTCTTTGGCCTCATCCATTAATAAATGTGTAATCATTATTCTGTTATAAATTTTATCAGCAGATTTTTTGGCAGCTTCAGCAACGATAGGTTTATAACTTTCACCATGTATCATGATTTGCCACTTACCTTCTCTTAAATATCTTCCAGTCTTTTCATTTTTCATCATCGGTAGACCCCATTCATCAAACATATGAACGGTTGAGTCTACATGACGAGCCATGTCATAACCTAAATCTTCTCTAACCATTCCCATCAAATCATTTCTTGCATATCGAACATGATCTTCAGGTTGATTTTCATCCCATTGCATTCCCATATAGCAGTTAATTGCATATAATCCTTGAGCAACCGCTCCGCTTCTGTCAATATTTGCTTTTTCAACACAAATGATTTTTAAATCTCTGCCCCAGTGTCTAGCTTCAAAAGTAGCACCAGTTCCAGCCATTCCTCCACCAACAACTAATACATCACATTCTTCAAAATGAGTTTTATGTTTAGCCATTAGTAATAAACTCCTTTCTTAAAAGACTCTTTTGGAACAGAAGGTAACTCTTGATTAGTATTTAATCCTTCTGGTTCACTATATAATCTCTGAGAATTTATCTCTCCTTGGTTAGGAGTATCACCTTCAGCAAGTTTAGGAATAAATTTTCCCCAAGGCTTTGTTGTTATTGGTGAGACAAAGTTTTTCTCAGTTCCATTTCTGAATTTAATTTTCCAAGAAATTGTTCCTTTTTCTTCTTCTCTTCTAACTCTAACACTGTGACCCATTGGGGCAAAATCAGCATATCCTCTTACATCGATAGCATGATTTGGGCAAGCTTTCACACATGAATAGCATTCCCAGCAAAAATTAGGTTCAATATTTTTTGCTCTTCTAATATTTTCATCTATGTGCATGATGTCTGAAGGACATATGTCTACGCAATGACCACAGCCATCACATCTAGTCATGTATACAAAAGTTGACATAATTTTTATTTTTCTCCTTTTTTCATTAGCATATTAATAGTGTTTTGGCTCTTCCCTTTTTATACCCAGGCCAAATTGCTCTGGTGCATCTGCGGGTGGTGGTAGATTATCTCTTGAACCATCAGCTTCAGCTAAATTTTTTTGAATAGCAGCTCCAGGTTTGTAAAACATGTGTGCAAATTTAGACCAATAAACTCCACCAAATAAAATTAAGTTTGATGCAATAAACAAAGTCAAAAATAAGTACGAAAGTCCCATTTGACCATTAAATTGAGTATAAGACCATGCTAAGCCAAATGTTGAACAAGCAAGCAATGCAAGTACAAATAAGTCTGCTTTAATAATTCTGTACCAGGGGTGAGCTTCTGCAGAAACATCTACTCTTAAGAAAAACCAAAACCAATACCCACCTAAGCAAGTTAAAATTGCACCTACGTGCCAAAGCATTGACCATGTTTCCGAATCTGATTTTCCTACTCCAGTATAACAAAAAACTAAAACTGCAGAGGATATCCAAAATAAAATTGTTCCATACATTCCGAGAACGTGTGCCAGTCTTCTTTTTCCAAAACCAAGTTCAGAAGTTGTTCCAATATCAACAACTGTAGTCTTCGCAATAATTCCTGTTTTTTCTCCTATGCCAAGCTCTTTAGTTGCCGCTAATTTTGCTTTTTTTGCATTGTTAAAAAAATATGTAAGATTTTTATGATGTATCATTTGAATGATAGTTCCAACGGCAATCAATAAAATCATTGCAATTATAAAATATTGCATTGCTATAGGTGGCACTATCTCAGCAAGAATAGAAAAAGGATTATTATTTAACATTTCCACCATTGGTTAAATTTTCAATTAATTTTTTTAGTTTTATATATAGTTGAATTAATACTTCAACCGCAAACTAAGGTTAATTTGTCCTTAATAACAGGCTATTTCTTTCTAATATAATGTTGTTTGCTTGGGATAACCGATCTCACTCCGCCTTGAGGATTCTCAACATCACCCTCTCTACGAGGAATCAAATGGAAGTGACAATGAAGAATTGACTGGCCTGAGACTTTTCCAATATTAGTTCCAAGATTAAAACCTTTTACTGACTGATCTTTATTTGTGATTTCATCTTTTACAATTTTAACAAGCTTATCACATGCAATAAGTTCTTCTTTAGATAATTCAAAATAATCTTTTATATGTCGTTTGGGAATAATAAGACAATGATCTTTAGAAACAGGATAAGAGTCAAAACTAGCATATGCAAAATCATTCTCATGTGCAACTCCACTTTCTTTAATATTACAGAATAAACATGGATTATTTGGATCTCTCATATTATTAGAACTTATAATGGTTACATTCCTTCACAGCCAAACTGTAATATTTAGAAAACTCTTTAAACTTACTTAAACTTTTTCTTTTCCAATTAATTTCTTTAATTGATTTTACTGAGGTAACACCCTTGCCTGAACCAATTAATATTATTTCTTCAAAATCATTTAAATCTTTTATAAGTATGTCTTTTCTTGAAATTTTTTTAATTTTTGCTTTAAAAAACTTATAAGTATTACCTTCATAATAATTTTTTATTGGAGTAAATATTTTTTGTTTTTTCACAAATAAAAGATTTGAGGTTCCAGTTTCTAAAATCCTATTATTCACCACAAGACCTATATCTGATTTAGAATTATCTAATTTAGCAAGATGAGATAAAATTTTTTTATATTTCAAATTTTTATATTGAGGTTCTTCTCGTCTCAAATTTACTAATTTTAACTTAAAATCTAATTTAGATTTTATTTTTTTTCTTAAGGATATTGAAATAACTTTTTTATTTAAAGCAATTCGTAAAAGGTGATTATATCTTTTACTTTTTGATAAATTTATATTCAAAATTTTTAAAATATCTGTTTTAAGAGATTTTTTTATTATTCCATACTTATTAAGAGATTTAATTAAATTTTTCATATGGCTCTCAAAAAATAAAATTTTTGCAGGTTTTCCAAAAATCCACATTGTAGTGAACACACCATGGTCACCCCATAGATCTTTAAAACTAACTTCATTCAAATTTTTAAGCTGATAGGATTTTTTTAATAAGTAAGTTGCCATTAATTGTTAAAAAAGATTCTGGGTGAAATTGAAATCCATATATTTTTTCTTTACTATTTTCAAAAGACATTGCAACTTTTGATTTTAAACACCTCATAGTTATATCAAAATTATTAATTTTAAAAGGCTCTTTTAATTTGAGTGAGTGATACCGACCTACTTTAAATATTTTACCTTTTTTAAATAAAGATTTATTATTAACAACTTTAACATCTGATTGAAATCCATGATAAATTTTCTTTTGTTCAACAATTTTAGCTCCCTCACAAAATAATATTTGTTGAAAACCCAAACAGATTCCAATTATTTTTTTTTTTCCTTTAAATTTTTTGTAAATCTCAGAAGTTGTTGGATAATTTTTTGGATTACCTGGTCCAGGGGAAAAAACCAATACTTTAGCTTTTTTAAGCTTTGTTTTATTTATTTCATTAAAATTATCACATTCTACTTCATCAAATAATGAAAATTGATGAACTACATTATGAGTAAACGAGTCATTATGATCTATTACGTAAATCATTTAAATAGGTCTATTAATGCTTTTGCTTTAATAAAATTCTCATTAAATTCGTGTTGAGCATTACTATCTACAACTACCCCCGAAGCAACTGATATTTCAGAAATATTCTTAAAATTTAAAATTGATCTAATAATAATATTAAACCTCATATCTCCATTAAATTTTATATATCCAAAGCTAC
>CACECY010000010.1 GCA_902558205.1 uncultured Pelagibacteraceae bacterium
TTTTCGTAGGGTTTGTGACTAAGTATTTGACTTCCAATATGAACACTTAAACATTTTAAACTTAGATTTTTTGATTTTCTTACTACACTGACTAATTGTAGAAAAACTTTTTGGTCTACGCCAAATTTATTTTCTTTTTTACCAGTTGAAATCTGGCTCAATGTTTTTGCATCGGTATTTGGATTAAGTCTAATACCCACATCAATAATTTTTTTCTTTTTTTTTGCAATTTTTTGTATTTCCAAAATTTCACTTTTAGACTCAGCATTAATTAAAAGTATATTTTTGTTTATTGCGTATTCTATTTCTTCACTAGTTTTTCCAACACCAGAAAAAACAATTTTTTTTGAATTAATACCTGCCTTAAGTGCTTTAATTAACTCACCTCTGGATACCACATCAGCACCAAGACCATTTTTTTTTATTTCTTTCAATATCCTTAAATTTGAATTTGCTTTAACAGCATAACAAATTAAGGGA
This sequence comes from uncultured Pelagibacteraceae bacterium, assembly GCA_902558205.1. Taxonomy (GTDB): domain Bacteria; phylum Pseudomonadota; class Alphaproteobacteria; order Pelagibacterales; family Pelagibacteraceae; genus Pelagibacter. Next base: position 481 of record CACECY010000010.1, read on the forward strand.
TTTATCTTTTTAAAGTTAACTTTAAAACTTTGAATATTTTCTTTAATTTTTTTTTGAGAATAAAAATATAATGGTGTTTTATATTTTTTTGCAATATTGCTAATATCTAAACGATCAATGGTTAATTTATTATTTATATAAATCATGAAAAGACAGTTATTTCACTACTTATCTTTTCTACATTTTGATTTTCTTCTTTGTAAACTGGATCACCTTTTTTACCACATGAATAAATTAAAATAGACACAAATAGCAATATATATATTTTTTTTATCATTTATTTTTTTTATATTTCATTATCATTTTTTTAATGTTTTCAAAAGATGTTCCTCCATAAGATTTTTTTGAATTTATTGAATTTTTTAAGTCAAAAATTTTCAAAACTTCATTAGTCAATTTTGGTTCAATCTTTTTTAATTCCTCAATCTTTAAATCTTTCAATTTTTTTTTCTTTTTTTCAGCATAATTCACTATTTCAGAAGTTTTTTGATATGCTTTTCTAAATGCCATAGAATGATTTTTTACTAAATAATCTGCTAGATCAGTAGCAGTAATAAAACCTGTGTCTGCTAGCTGATACATTCGTTTTTTGTTGGGAGATATATTTTTTAATAATTCTTCTAATATCTTTAAACAATCAATTAAAGTATCGTATGATTTAAAAACTATTTCTTTATCATCTTGCATATCTTTAAAGTATGAAAGAGGCAATCCTTTAAGAATTGTCAGCATTGAAAATAAATTTCCAAAAGTTAAACCAGATTTTCCTCTTAAATATTCAAGTAGATCAGGATTTTTTTTTTGTGGCATTATAGAGGATCCAGTTACAACTTTATCGGAGAGTTTAATTAAATTAAAGCCATCTGAATTCCAGATAATTAATTCCTCAGCAATTCTTGAAATATGCATTGAGCATACCGAAACAGAGAAAAGAAAATCTAGTACAAAATCTCTATCTGAAACAGTGTCTATTGAATTATTGGTTGGTTTATCGAAACCAAGTTTTTTAGAAGTATAATCTCTATCGATATTAAAAGATGTTCCTGAAAGTGCAGCAACACCAAGTGGACATTCATTTAAACTTTCAAAGTTATTGTTAAATCTTCTTTGGTCTCTTTTAAAAATTTCCACATGTGCCATTAAATAATGTGCCAATGAGATCGGTTGGGCATTTTTTAAATGAGTGAAACCTGGCATAATAGTTTCAATATTTTTGTCCGCAAGTTTTAGTATAGATTTAATGATTTTCGAAAGGTTTTGATTAAGCTCTCTTGTAGATGATTTAATCCATAATTTAAAATCAGTGATAACTTGGTCATTTCTTGATCTAGCAGTATGCATATACCCGGCGTCATCTCCAATAATTTCAAAAAGTTTTTTTTCTATATTCATATGAATGTCTTCATGTTTCCTATCAAATTCAAAATTATTTTTTGAGATTTGTTTTTCTATTTTTTGTAATCCATAAACTATTTTATTTTTAATCTTAAAAGATATTATTTTTTGTTTAAACAACATTTCCACATGAGCGATTGAGCCTATAATATCTTCTTTATATAATCTTTTATCTATATCTATTGAGTTTCCAATTTTTTCAAAAAGCGAAGATGTTTTTTTTTTAATTCTGGTGTTCCAAATTGCTTGGTTGTTTTTATTTTTAGCCATGATAATTACTTATACTCATTAAATATGAGATTTTTAATAATATTTATTTTTATTCTTTCTTCAGCAATAGCTAACGAAGCCCCAAAAATCAAAAATTTAGTGATCAACAATGAATTAAAAATTTATGATAATATTACTTTTCTTGATGGTGATAAAAAAAGTGTAAAATTATCAGATTATAGGGGAAATTTAGTATTACTTAATTTTTGGGCTACTTGGTGTGCACCTTGCAAAGAGGAGATGCCTTCGCTTGACTCTTTAAAGAAAAATCCAAAATTAGATAATATTAAGATATTTCCAATAAACATTGGCAAAGACTCTCTTAAAAAATCAAAAAATTTTTTCAAAGAATTGAATATTAAGAATTTAAATATTTACTTTGATAATCACAAAACGTTAGCTAAAGATTTAAAACTTAGAGGAGTTCCAACAACCATACTATTTAATAAAGACGGTAAAGAATTCGCTCGCATCATTGGATCAATCAATTTTAATGACGAGGAATTTATAGAGTGGATAAAAAATTTTAATTAATCTTTAAAAAAATAAGCAAAAACTACAAGTAGTATTATAGCGATGAATTGCAATAAAACTCTAAGCTGCATTAATTTATTAGAATACTTCTTACTGGTATTTCCCCCTTTAAACAAAGTCCCTATACCAAGGATCAAAACAATGCCAACGGCAATTAAAAGCACAATAGATAAAATTTTAACAAATATTCCTGTAAACATATTTATATTGTAAAGTGTTTTAAAAAATAAAAAACAAATTTAATTTATTATGACATTTTGTCTTGAAAGTACAATCATCAAACCAGAAAAAAACACAGATATTAAGAATATTGTTGTATTACTACATGGATATGGAGGAGATGGAAAAGATATTAGTATGCTTACTTTAAATTGGAAAAGACATTTACCAAACACAGTTTTTATTTGTCCAAATGGTCATGAAAAATGTGATTTAAATCCATTAGGGTATCAATGGTTTGATTTAACAAAAGATGATCCGAGTTATATTTTAAACGAGTCTTTAAAAGCAGAAAAAAAAATTAATAATTTTTTAAGCGAGGTTAGAGAAGAATATCAACTTGATAACAGAAAAATTTGTTTAGCGGGATTTAGCCAAGGATGCATGATGTCAATAAATATTGGTCTAACAGCAGAAAAACCCTTTGGCTGTGTAGTGGGTTTTTCTGGTAAAATAATAAATAAAGAAAACCTTAAGGCTCGAAGAAAAAATCATACTAATTTTTTTTTGATTCATGGTGATCTAGATGACGTTGTTTCACCGACATATTTATTAGAGGCAAAAGATTTTCTTTTAAGAGAAAAGGTAAATGTTGAAACACATCTTATCAAAAATTGTGGGCACCATATTCCTATAGAAGCATCCAGTTTAGCTCTCAACTATATTTTAAAAAATATTTAGTCAATTAGTAACATTGATATCATTATTTAATTGATATAAGGTTTTATGTATGAATGAATTTGTTGAGCAAAATATTTCTTTAGAGAAATGTCCTGCGCTTGTTTTGAATGCTGATTATAGACCGTTAAGTTATTACCCACTTTCTCTTTGGTCATGGCAGGATGCGATTAAATCAGTATTTTTAGATAGAGTAATCATTGTTAGTAATTATGATAGACAAGTGAGAAGCCCATCCTTTAAAATGAAACTTCCAAGTGTAATTGCATTAAAGAGTTATATAGTTCCACAAAATAAACCAAGTTTTACAAGATTTAACGTGTTTTTAAGAGATCGTTTTTCATGTCAATATTGTGGAAGTGGAGATGAGTTAACCTTTGATCATTTGTTACCAAGATCAAAAGGTGGAGAGACTCATTGGGAGAATGTTGTAACGGCTTGCTCAACATGTAATGTAAAAAAAGGAGGAAAACTTTTAAAGTTTTCAGGTATGAAATTAAATCAATATCCATTTCAGCCATCTACAGAAGATCTTCATAAAAACGGTAAGCACTTTCCACCAAACTATCTTCACAAAAGTTGGATGGACTATCTATATTGGGATGTTGAATTAGAAAATTAAAAGTATTTAAATTTTTTCGGAGATATTGATTGCAATCTTTGAACCTGTCTTAATAATTTTATCAAGAATTGAATAACAACCTTTTTTTGTTGCACCTTTTTCATAAGCTATATCTTTATGATGAAGCTCATCCTCTCTAAATTTTATAATATTTTTTTTTAATTTCTGTTCATTTTTATCTAATTGATCAATTTGACTTTGATAATGTTTGTCAATTACCTCTTCTACAGAAGCTGTACACAACATTGCAGCTTTTTTTCCAAGTAGTGTTGAGCCAAAACCTAATGTTACTCCTAAGATATCCCATAAAGGGAGAAGTTTAGTTGGTTTGATATTTCTTTTTTTAATTTCAGTTTCAAAAAAATCGCAATGTTCTTTTTCATGAATTTTCATATCTTCAATTATTTTTTTTAGTTTTTCATCTTTAACAACGGTATTAAGAGCTAGTAATTGTCCCTCATATATTTTAACAGCTCCTCTTTCACCCGCATGGTCTACACGTATAAATTCTTCTATTCTATTTTTTGTTATCATTATTATTATTAAGTAAATAAATTTTTGAAGATAAAATAAACATTAATACACTTGCAAAAATATTATATGTTGTAAGTGATAAACCAAAAATTTTAAATGCTACATTTTTGCAACTAATATTTAATTCCTTAAGAGAATTTAGAACCTGTTCTTTTGTAATTAAATCTAAATTTTGTGATGTACAAATTGATGACTCTTCAAATAGGCCTTGCTCAATACCTAAATGATAGATCGAAATGATAGTTGAAAATGAAAAAATTAACATCAGTAAAACACTATAAAAAATTTGATTTTTTTTAAGAAGAAAATTTAATAATAAAATTATTATTGAAAGACCATATGGAATTCTCTCTATTAAGCATAGATTACATGGCTGATATCCAAAACCATATTCTATTATTAGAGCAGATGTTAAAATTAGAAAACTTAAAACAAATAAAATTTGTGGGTAATTTTTTTTTTTTAATTTAATCATAAAATTTCATTAGTAGATAGGTAATACCAACTACGATTACAATAATTATACCTATTATAGTAAACCATTTTTGACCATGCTTATTCATATAACTAGTAAATGCATCTCCAAATTTTGAGGCTAAATATGAAACTATAAAAAATCTTAATCCTCTCGAAACAAAACTAATCAAAATAAAAATAAGCAAATTAAAACTAACAAGGCCACTAGCAATAGTGAATACTTTATAAGGTAATGGAGTAAAGCCGGCTAAAAATAAAATTGCAAGCCATGCGTAAAAACCAGCGCCTTGAGAAAGAGCATCTTTAATATTAATTACTTTTTTTTCATAATTATAAAATTCAACTATACCCATTGCAAAATCAAAAAAGTATACACCAATCAAATAACCAAAAATTCCACCTAAAACTGAAAATATTGTAGCAATTAAAAAAATTTTAAAAAATTCCTTTTTTTTGGCGATCGCCATAGGTGCAATCATCACATCTGGAGGTATTGGAAAAATAGAACTTTCTATGAAAGAAATTAAACCTAAAAAATACTTAGAATTTTTATGAGCCGCTAACTTAAGGCATTTATTGTAAAGTTGAATTAACATTTTTTTGTTTTTAATATAATTTTAGTTCTTATACTATTTAAATAATATTTTTAATATTAGGGCGAATGGCGGAACTGGTAGACGCGCACGACTCAAAATCGTGTTTCGCAAGAAGTGAGAGTTCGATTCTCTCTTCGCCCACCAAAAAATTATGAAATTAAAAGAAATAAATAGTCTAGTTGAACTTTTTTTTAAGAAACTTGAACAACAAAGTTTTGAAGAAAGAAAAGAACTTTTTTTGATTTCACTTAAAAATAGGAATTTTGCTGACACGTTATCAGGACCATACACTTACTCATGGAGCAACACAGAAAAAAAAATCAATATTTTATCAAATTATTTAAAAAACATTATTTTAAAAGGTGAGAGATGTATTTTATTATCTGAAAACCGACCTGAATGGCTTATTTCTGATATCGCAATTATGAATGCAGGCGGGGTGACAGTGCCACTTTTTACAACTTATTCAGAAAATGATTACAAATATATTGTCAATGACTGTAAACCTAAAGTATGTATTGTTTCTAATTCTGATCAATTTAAAAAAATCAAAAATTATATAAAAGAAAATACCGTTGTTATTTCAATCGATAAACTTGATGAAGAAAAAGAATTCTTTGAAAATATTTTTCTAAAAAAAGAAAAAATTTTTAAAGAACTTAACGATAACTCAGCTCCATATAATAATGAACTAAGAAGAAATGATTTGGCTTGTATAATTTATACATCGGGTACAACAGGTAACCCTAAGGGTGTAATGCTTAGTCATGGTGGTATTTTATCAAACTGCGAAGGTGCTCAAGAAATTCTTGATACATTGGTTAAAAATGAAAAACCAGTTTTTTTAACTTGGCTCCCATTGTCACATTCTTATGAACATACTGTTCAATATGTACAAATATTGCTTGGAGCAAAAATTTATTATGCCGAAAGTTTGGAAAAATTGTTATCCAATATGGCATTAGCACAACCTACTATTATGACAGCTGTTCCTAGATTTTACCAAAATTTATATAGTAAAATTTTTCTTAATTTTTCAAAACAAAAAGGTCTTAAAAAAAAACTAATAGAAAGCACCATTTTGCTTGGAACTAAAAATCTAAATAAAAAAAAACTAAATTTAAAAGAAAAAATCATTAATTTTTTGTGTGAAAAATTGGTAAGAAAAAAAATTAAAAAACAGTTTGGAGGCAAACTACAAGCTTTTGTTTCTGGAGGAGGTGCCCTAGATCAAAAAATAGGTGAATTTTTAAACTCAATAGGATTACCAACCTTGCAAGGATACGGATTAACAGAGACTTCTCCTGTAGTAAGTTGCAATATTCCTGAGAATATTAAGATTGAAACAGTAGGACCACCATTTAAAACAAATCAGGTAAAAATTGCAGATGATGGAGAAATATTGGTAAAGGGTGAAAATGTTATGCTTGGCTATTGGAATATGAAAAAGGAAACAGATGATATTATCACAAATGGCTGGTTACATACAGGAGATATTGGAGAAATCACAAAAGATGGAAATTTAAAAATAACTGATAGAAAGAAGGAAATAATTGTTAATCTGGGTGGCGATAACATTTCTCCAACTAAAATTGAAAATTTGCTATGTTTAAATGAAAAAATTAAGCAAAGTTTTGTTTATGGAGACAAAAAAACTTATTTAGTTGCTTTAATTGTAAGTGAAAGTGAAGAAAATAAAAAAGAAATAGAAATATATCTAGAAAATTTAAATAAAAGTTTATCTTCAGTAGAAAAAGTTAAGAAATTTAAATTAATTAAAGAAGAATTTACAATTGAAAATAGAATGTTAACACCAACTTTAAAACTAAAAAGAAAAAAAATTTTAGAAAAATACAAAGAAGATATAGAAAAACTTTATTAATTTTTTATTAAATAAGTGATTATAAAGCGCATAAACATTAACTTTTTTTAATTATAAAAAAGAATTGCGAATTTATTTTTTTTTAAACTTATTTTTTTTATTTTTGAATTTTTTTCAATTTAATTAAAGAATTGACATAACTTGTTTAAAAAAATAAAAATAAGTTAACAACGAATCAATTTGATTCGTTAAACTAAAAAGGGAGCTAAAGATGCCTAAGAAAAGAAAAAAAGCGGCAAAGAAAACTAAGAAAAAAGCCAAAAAGAAAAAGGCTAAAAAAAGAAGAAGAAGATAGTTACTTAGTTATCTTTCAAAAAAACGCTTCTCATAACTTTTTGTGTGAGAGGCGTTTTTTTTACTCTTCAATTGGATCAGCTTCATCTACTTCACCAATAGGTTCTTCTGTTTGTAAATCTTCTGAAGTTGTTTTAGTAGGTATTGAAGCAGGAGGCTGCTGATTTCCACCTAAATTTCTTTTTAAAGCTTTGTCTAATTTTTTTTGTGTGTTTTCTAAAGAAACACCCAGTACAATTTGGAATTCTGATAGAATTCTTTCATATGCTTTTTCAAACAATTGTCTCTCACTATAAGATTGATCAACCATAAGATCATCACCTTTATTAAGATCTCTTACTACCTCAGCTAATTCATATATCTTTCCAGAGGATATTTTTCCTTCATATTCCTGAGCTCTTCTACTCCACATTGATCGTTTAATTTTTGGTTTACTTTTTAAAATTGAAATACATTTATTCACTTGGTTGATTGTTGCAAGTGGTCGAAGATGTGATTGTTTGTTTACAGGAACCATTCCATTAGCTTTATCTTTTTCAAACTTTATCACATAAGTTTCAACATCAATTCCTCCAATATTAATTTTCTTAAATTCTGTAATTTGTCCTACTCCATGTTTGGGGTAAACAACATAATCTTTAACTTTATACTCTTTTTTCTGAGTCTCTTGTTTTTTAACTTTTTTTATTTCAGGTTTTAGCTCATTACTTTTTGGTATTCTTAAATTATCATTTTTAGCTTCAGTAGATTGAACGACTTTAGTAACTGATTTATTATTTATATTTTTTTTAGTTTTAGCTGCTATTTTTTTAGTAACTTTTTTAATTTTTTTAACTTTTTTTTTATCTAAAATTTTATTGATTTTTGAAGCTTTCTTTTTTGCTACCTTTTTTTTAACAGTTTTTTTTGAGGGTTTTTTTTTAAATGTTTTCTTTAAAATATTTTTCAAACTTATTTTGCTCATCTTTAAATTTTTCATGATCCGGCGGTGGATCTTTTTTTTCACTTATATTCGGCCAGATCTCAGCATATTGTTTATTGATCTCTAACCATTTTTCGCTACCCGGTTCAGTATCAGCTTTGATCGCATCAACTGGACATTCAGGTTCGCAAACGCCACAATCTATACACTCATCAGGTTTAATTACAAGCATATTTTTGCCTTCATAAAAACAATCAACAGGACATACCTCAACACAATCCATCAGTTTACATTTAATACATTTTTCATTTACGATGTAGGTCATTATAAATTTTCTTTTTTAATTTCTTCCTTAATATCTCCCATGATTTTACTGTCAATATAAAGTAATCCCGCAAGTCTCCTCATCAAGTTTGTTTCATAAATATCAGCATCTTTATTTGAGTAGATAATTTTCCAAAGTGATTTTATGATTTTGATTTTATCATCATCTTCAAGATTTTTGACCTCTCTTGTAAAATCTAATATTTGATTTGCGTTTTTCTCATATTTTTGAGCTTCGGTTATTAGATTGTCTAAGTATGCCTCATCTGCTCCAAGGTTTAATAGTGTGTGTTTAATTATCTTTTCTTCTTCCACTGAGTAATTTTCATCTATTTTGGCAGCATGTATAAGTAATGCCCCAACTTTAACTAAATTAGTTTGATTAGTATTTTTGTCTTCTTTATTAAAAAACATTTTTTAATTAAAATTTAAATTTTTCAATATTCCAAATGGACTTTCTTTTTTAGTCTTTTTATTAGAAGATTTTATAAATTTTTTCTTAGGAGAATATTTAAAAAATATATCTTCTTTTTTTTCTGTTATCTTATAATTCATTTCTTTTATTAATTTTTTAAAATTATCTTTACTGCATCCTAATAAATTAAGCATCTCGGGAATTAATTTTGTTTCTTTATTTTCACCAGATCCAGAATTGATTATTTGCATAAATAATCTCTCTAAAATATCAATTCGTACAAAAAATTTATCAAATTTTTCAAAACCACAAAGTAACATAAAATTTTTATTTCTACTTTCATTATCGTCTATAAAATTTAGTCCAAAAGTAGGAGGCTTAAGTTTAAAATATTTTTGATGATAGTTTTTCCATAATAATGTTCTTATAGTTACAGGTTCTGGCTTGATCAGCTTATATAAAAAAATATGATACCTACCAAACTTAACTCCCATATCTCTTAAAATTTTTCTTTCGTTTTGATCTAAATTTTTTAGATATTCAAAAACATTTTCTCTTTTTAAAACACCGTTATTTTCATAAAGTTGGTATGCCAAAGCTTTTATTGATGAGTTTTTTTCTTTTAGGTTTTTTAGGTTAATTAAACTTTGTAGCACTGTATCTATTTTATTTTTTAACCATTTTTTTATAAATGAACTTAATTTTTGCCTTTGGTCTTGCTCAAGAATATCATCAACGATTAATTCAAAGTTTGGGTTTAGATAATCATGTCCAGGTGTTAGTTTTGCCACAGAAAACTTGTTCCAATAAATTTTAAAGTCATCACCAAGATCAATCAAACCTGCATCAACTATATTTTGAATTCTTTTTTCTAATTCTGGTCCAATGGTTTGTCTAGCAGCTTTTTTTAAAGACTTTATATCAGTTTCTAGAGCACCCTTCTTAAGATCTAACTCTAATTTTAATCCTTTGATTTTTCCTATGAACTGACCATTTATTTTTACATCATTGTTTTCTAATATCTCTGTTTTAAATTCCATATCTTGTTTTAAGCCTCTTGCAAGAATGCTAGCTCTTTTATCAATAAAAGTTTTTGTAAGTTCTTCATGAAGTCTATCAGAAAGTCTATCTTCTAAAAGTTTTGTTTTTTCTATCCAGTATTCTTGATTTTCTACCCAATTGTTTTTATTTGAAACATAAGACCAAGTTCTTACATTTGCAATTCTATTTGATAAGGAATCTACATTTCCTTCTAATTTATCCAATTTCATTAGCTGTAATCTCATAAATTCATCGGTAATCTTACCATTTCCATGAGATAAAAATTTAAATACACTCTCAATTACTTCATAGTGATTTCCATATGTTTTTTTGACAAAATCAGGAATTTGACAACATTCCCAAAGCAATTTAAGTTTTTTATTATCAAAATTAATATTTTCAAAATTTTTATCTCTTAGAAAGTATTTTAAAGCTTTTTCGTCTTCGCATTCATGAATTTTTCTTAACCATCCTTTTTGTGGTCTTTCCTCTAAAGATTTTATTAAGCTGTAGGGGTTGTTAAAATTGATATTTGAATTTCTCCAAAATAAAGTTTTTATTTCTTCAAATTTATGACTTTCTAATAAATCAATTTCCTCTGGACCTAATTCTTTACAATCGCCAGTGACTCCAAAACTTCCATCACTAAGATATCTCCCAGCTCTTCCAGCAATTTGTCCTATTTCAGATAAATTAAGTTTTCTAAGTTTTTTTCCATCAAATTTTTTTAAATTTGAAAAATAAACATAATCTAAATCCATATTTATGCCCATACCAATTGCGTCAGTAGCAACTAAAAAATCTACATCACCTGATTGATATAAATCTACCTGGGCATTTCTAGTTTTTGGACTTAACGAGCCCATAACAATTGCAGCCCCACCCTTCTGTCTTCTTATTAATTCTGCTATAGCATAAACTTCTTCTGATGAAAAAGCTATTATTGCAGTCTTTCTGTTTATTCTTGAAATTTTTTTATGTCCAGCATAAGTAAGTTTAGATAATCTCTCACGATTAATAAATTCAACATCATCATTTAATTTGGATATTATTTTTTTAATAGTGCTAGAGCCCATTAACATCGTTAGTTTAGTGCCCCGCATATTTAATAGTCGATCTGTAAAAATATGTCCTCGCTCATGATCAGCACACATTTGAACTTCATCGACACCAACAAATTCTACATCTTTATCAATTGGCATTGACTCAACAGTACATAAAAAATACTTTGCACCAGCAGGTATTATTTTCTCCTCACCAGTAATTAAAGCAACTTTTTCTAAACTAATTTTTTTAATTACTTTATCGTAAACTTCTCTTGCTAATAGCCTTAGTGGGAATCCAATCATTCCACTTTCAAATGACAGCATAGTATCAATAGCCAAATGTGTTTTTCCCGTGTTTGTAGGGCCAAGAACAGCTGTTATTTTGTTTTTTGTCATATCTATGATTGGTATATCTTTTTTTTTTAGTACTAGATATTGTTACCGTTAAAGAACAAAAATAGACTAAAACATGGCCGAATCGTACTAATAAATGTTCTCATTATAACATATACAATTTAGCCACCAGGTCCTAACTTAGAGGGTTTTACCTTAAGCATTTTCCAAATTCCAGAGGCAGAAGCTATGATTTTTTTATTACAAAAAAGTTCACACTTTAAAAAAATTAATGAATTTGTTTTTTTTAATATTTTTGTTTTTCCAATAATTTTATCACCAACTCTTGAAGCGCCTATGAATTTTAAATCTAATGAAATTGTTACACATGGGGAATTATTTGATGCTCTGTGAGCAGAAGTTCCAGCCCCAGCATCTATTAAAGCTGCAATATAACCACCATGAGTTATTTTGGCTGCATTTAAGTGTTTTTCCTTAATAGTTGATTTAAATTCATATTCTGTTGATGATTTATTTCTAAATAACAAACCTCCATTGTGTTTCATGAAGCCAGGTTTAGTACTAATTTGTTGGAAATTACGATTATTTGACATTTTGGATTAAATTAAAACTGTTAAGATAACTAAAATTACAAATATAATAAAAAAAAATAAAAAAACAGACTTTTGTAAAGAAATTTTCATTTATTATTATTATAACAAATATTCATTAAAAAAAATTAAAAAATGATACAAAAAAACTTAACTATATTAATTATTCTTTATCAAGAAAATATAGATGTTGTTAAAAAGTGTTTAGATCAGCTTAAATCGTTTAAAGTAATTATCATAGATAATGCCAATGATGCAAATCTTAAAAATAAGTTAATAGAAGATTACAATATTCAAAAATATATTTTAAACAAAAGAAATATAGGATTTGCTAGAGCTGCAAATCAGGGCATTTTAGAGTGTGATACGGAGTATATGTTTTTATTAGGAGCAGATTGTATAATCTCTTGTGAAGATATTGAAAAACTAATGAGTGCAAAAAAAAAATATAAAAATTGTTTTTTAACATCACCAACTTTTTATAATTCTAAGGGTGAATATGATTATAATGGTGGACCTTTATACGAGGAGAATTTACCTATAAATGTTTTAGAAAATTTTGGAGATGTTTGTGTTAGCACAGTATTAACAACAGCAATATTGTTTAAAATTGAAGATATTAAAAATATTGGATTATTTGATGAAGAATTTTTTTTATATTTTTTAGATTTTGATATGTGCAGGAGAATCAGAAATGAAAAACAAGCAGTTATTCAAGTATTTGACTCTAAGGCAATTCATACTCATGGAACACTTAAAATAAAAAATAAATTTAAAAAAATTTTTTTTAGAAACTATTATTTTGTATATGAAGAATTATATTACCTTTACAAAGTAAATCTTCATTATGAAAAATATGATGAATTAAAAAAGAAAATGTCAAATTATCTATTTAAACTAATTTTAAACTTAATAATTTTGAGACTTGATAAATTTATTTACTATCTAGCAAAAATCTTAGCATTTAAGCGGTTTAAAAACCTTTTAAAATAATTCTTGGTGCACCTCGAAGGAGTCGAACCCTCAACCTGCTGATCCGTAGTCAGCCGCTCTATCCAATTGAGCTAGAGGTGCTGATTTTTAATAGTTTTTATCAATATATTATTATCACTTTTTAATCTAATTTGTTAAAAAACATGTTCTTAAAATGACTGACAAATTAAATGAAGTTGTAATAATAGCTGCCGCAAGAACTCCTATTGGAACATATAAAGGATCGTTGAAAGATATTAGAGCTGATCAATTAGGGTCAATAGTTATAAGAGAAGTCATTAAACGATCAAATATAGTTAAAGAAGAAATTGATGAAGTCATAATGGGACAGGTTTTGATAGCAGGAATGGGACAGAATCCAGCGAGACAAGCTTCAATCAACGCTGGGTTATCAAAATCAATACCCGCTCATATAGTAAACCAGGTTTGTGGCTCTGGTTTAAGATCTGTAATATCTGGTTATCAAACTTTGTTACTTGAAGAGTCAAAATATGTAATTTGCGGAGGTCAAGAAAATATGTCTTTGGCACCTCATGTATTAAATTACAGAGATAAAAAAATATTATCAGAAGAAAAATTAATGGATACCATGATCTGTGATGGTTTGATTGATGCGTTTAACAATTATCATATGGGAGTCACAGCTGAGAATGTTGCAGATAAATTTAAAATTTCAAGACAGGAACAAGATGAATTTGCTTTAAATTCTCAGGTCAAAGCCCAAATAAGTCTTAAAGAAAATAAATTTAGAAAAGAAATAGTTAAAGTTAATTTAAATGGTGTTTCTTTTGATAAAGATGAGCATATTAGAAAAAATTTAAAGATTGAGGACTTAAAAAAGTTAAAAACTGTTTTTAAAGAAAATGGAACAGTGACACCAGGAAATTCTTCTGGAATAAATGATGGTGCTGCAGCTATAGCTCTTACTACATTAAAAGAGGCAAAAAAAAAATCTTTAAAACCAATTGTTAAAATAAAGTCTTGGTCATCTGTTGGTGTTGAACCTTCATTAATGGGGCTAGGCCCTATTAATGCAGTCCAAATAGCTCTTAAAAAAGCAAATTGGGCAATTGATGAAGTTGATTTATTTGAAATTAATGAGGCTTTTGCTGCTCAAAGTATAGCAGTAATAAAAGAACTTAATATAGATAAAGACAAAGTAAATGTTAATGGAGGTGCTATTGCTTTAGGTCATCCTATTGGAGCATCTGGAACAAGAATTTTAGTAACATTAATACATGAAATGATAAGACAAAATAAATCTAAAGGCTGTGCCACGCTATGTATTGGTGGTGGAATGGGTATAGCAATATGTGTAGAAAAATTCTAAAAACTTTTTTTATTAAACTTTTTTTCTAAAAGAATTTTTTGTATCCAAAATTGGCTATCAAGTTGATCCAATCTTTTGTTGTTTAGCACATGTAATATAAATTTTTTTAACATTAATTAATTTTCTAGGTCAAGATTGTCCAAATTTTGCACAAATTTTGTCGAAAATTACGTTATTGTAAATTTTTAGTGTATAAACTTTAAAAAATGAGCAAAAAATTACTTGTTCCTGACATTGGTGAATTTGAAAATGTTGAAGTTATTGAGATACTTGTGAAACCAGGTGATGAGATAAAAGAAAACGATCCAATAGTTACGATTGAAAGTGATAAATCAAGTGTTGAGATTCCATCGACTATTTCTGGCAAAGTAGATAGTGTAGAGGTAAGAGTTGGCGACAAAGTCTCTAAAGGTGATTTATTGCTTAACCTTTCATCATCTCAAATTTCATCAACAACCGATCTTCCTAAAGATACTGAAAATATTATTAAACAAGCAGAAGCCACCATGGCTAGTGCAAAAGAAAAAAAGGAGCCTACAATTCAAATAGTTAATGGAGCAGATATTGACCCTCTTGAGACTCAAGATTGGCTAGAGTCTTTATCATCTGTAATTTTAAAAGATGGAAATCAGAGAGCTCATTATTTAATAAAAGAATTAATCAACAAAGCTTATCGAGAAGGAGCAAATATTCCTTACACACAAAATACTCCATACATTAATACGATTCCACCAGAAGCAGAAGTGAAATCTAATGGTGATCAAAATATTGAAAGAAGAATAAGATCTTTAATTAGATGGAATGCTGCAGCCATGGTAGTGAGAGCTAATAAAAAATTTCCTGAACTTGGTGGCCATATAGGAACTTTTGCATCAGCTGCTACTTTGTACGATGTTGGCATGAATCATTTTTGGAGAGCTAAAAATAATAAATTTGGTGGCGACTTGATTTATTTTCAAGGTCATAGTGCTCCAGGTATGTATGCTAGAGCATTTTTAGAGGGAAGATTAAATGAAAAGCAATTAGATAGTTTCAGACAAGAGGTAAAACCAGGTGGTCTCTCTTCTTATCCACATCCATGGTTAATGCCAAAGTTTTGGCAGTTCCCAACTGTTTCAATGGGATTAGGTCCTATGCTTGCAATTTACCAAGCTAGATACATGAAGTATTTGATAAATAGAGGGTTGATTAAAGATGAGGGCAGAAAAGTATGGGCATTTTTAGGAGACGGAGAAATGGATGAGCCTGAATCTATGGGCGCAATAGGATTAGCAGCAAGAGAGAAATTAGATAATTTAATATTCGTTATTAATTGTAACCTACAAAGACTAGATGGACCTGTTAGAGGTAATGGAAAAATTATTCAGGAGTTAGAGGGAAGTTTTAGAGGAGCTGGTTGGAATGTTATAAAAGTCATTTGGGGTTCTTATTGGGACTCACTTCTAGCAAATGATAAAACTGGAGATTTAGTAAAAATTATGAATGAAACAGTTGATGGTGAATATCAAGCAATGAAAGCTAGAGATGGCGCTTATGTTAGAGAAAAATTCTTTGGAAAACACCCAGCAACATCTGAATTAGTCTCAAGCTTATCTGATAAAGATATTTGGCGTCTTAACAGAGGAGGACATGATCCACATAAAGTTTTCGCAGCATACGATAGGGCAACAAAAACAGAAGGAAGACCAACCGTTGTTATCGCAAAAACAATTAAAGGTTATGGAATGGGAAAAACCGGTGAAAGCGTAAATACCACGCATCAAACAAAAAAATTAGATGTTGATGATTTAATGTATTACAGAGATCGTTTTGATGTTCCGTTAACTGATGAACAAGTAAGAAATATTGAATATTTTAGGCCTGATGAAAAATCTCCAGAAATCAAATATTTAAAAGAAAGAAGAATTAAATTAGGTGGTTTTTTGCCTGAAAGATCTACATTCGCTAAACCAATTAAAACACCATCAAAAGATATTTTTGACTTTATGAAGGTTTCGACTGGTGAAAAAGAAATGTCCACTACAATGGCACTTGTAAGGATGCTAACTAATTTATTAAGAGATAAAAATATTTCCCCTAGATTAGTTCCGATTATTCCTGATGAAGCCAGAACTTTTGGTATGGAAGGTTTTTTCCAAAAAATAGGAATTTATGCGCATGAAGGACAAAAATATGAACCTGAAGATTCAGCTCAATTAAGTTCGTATAGAGAGGATAAAAGTGGTCAAGTTTTAGAGGAAGGTATTAATGAAGCTGGTGCTATGTCTTCATGGATTGCTGCTGCCACAGCATATACTAATCATGATATCGAAATGATCCCAATATATATTTTTTATTCAATGTTTGGTTTTCAAAGAGTAGGAGATCTGGCTTGGGCAGCTGGAGATAGCCAGGCAAGAGGATTTTTGGTAGGTGCAACAGCTGGAAGAACAACATTAGCTGGAGAAGGTTTACAGCATCAGGATGGGCATAGTCATTTAATTGCGTCAACAATTCCAAATTGTGTTACTTATGATCCTACATTTCATTATGAATTAGGTGTCATTTTTCGAGAAGGTCTTAGAAGAATGCATGAGAAAAATGAGAATGTTTTTTATTATATAACAACAATGAATGAAAATTACTCACATCCAGAAATGCCCAAAGATAAAAATTGTGAAAAAGGAATTTTAAAGGGAATGTATAAAATAAAAGAATTAAATAAACACAAAAAAACTAAAATTCAACTTTTAGGATCAGGTACAATCTTACGAGAAATGATGTCTGCTGCAGATATTTTACAAAATGATTATCAAATTGATAGTGAGATATGGAGCGTTACAAGTTTTAATGAATTAAGAAAAGATGGAATGGAGGTTGAAAGATATAATCTTTTGAACCCAGATAAAGAACCTAAAAAATCTTTTGTTGAACAATGCTTGGGTAAGACCGAGGGTCCAATTATGGCCGCATCCGATTATATGAGAATGAATTCAGATCAAATCAGACCTTATACAAATAAAAGTTTTTACTCATTAGGAGCAGATGGTTTTGGAAGAAGTGATACAAGAAAGAATTTAAGGAAATTTTTTGAAGTAGATAAAGAACATTTGGTAGCTTACAGTTTAAGTATTCTGGCAAAAGAACAGCTTATTACTTCTAAACATGCAAAAGATGCAATGAAGAAGTACAATATTGATACTAACAAACCAATACCAACAAAATTATAAAATGTCTGAAATTGAGATTAAAGTGCCTAATATTGGAGATTTTAAAGATGTTGAGGTGATAGAGGTATTAGTAGCTGAAGGTCAATCAATTAAAAAAAATGATGCCCTAGTAACAATTGAAAGTGACAAATCTAGTGTAGAAATACCATCAAATTTAGAAGGTAAAATTAAAAATTTAAAAATAAAGGTAGGAGATAAAGTTTCTGAGGGTGACTTGATCTTAACTATAGAAAGTAGTTCAGAAATTAAAAGAGAAGAGGTTAAAGAAAAATCTGAAATTGAAAAAGACTTAAAAAAAGTCAAGATAATGAAACCTGATATCCAAACAAAAAATTTTTCTGCAAATAATATTTCAAATATTTCTTCCGCAAGTCCAAAAGCTAGAAAATTTGCTAGAGAACTTGGTGTAGATATTAGTCAAGTATCTGGAAGTGAGAAAGATGGAAGGGTTATAGAAGATGATATCAAAAAATTTGTTTTATCTAATTCAAAAAACAATCAAGTAGTAAAAGATAGTAAACTAGATAAAATCAAAAATGAATTTGAACACTCTGATTTTGGAGAAATAGAAATTAAAGATATACCTAGAGTAAAAAAATTATCATCAAAATATCTTATAAATTCATGGACAACAATCCCTCATGTTACAAATCATGATACAGCTGACATAACTGAAATGGAAATTTTTAGAAGTTCATTAACAGATATATATACTGGGGAAAAAATTAAAATTACACCTCTTGCATTTATAATAAAAGCCTTAGTTGCCTCCTTAAAGAAATTTCCCATTTTTAATTCTTCTATTGATGAAATAGAGACTGGAAAAATGACTTTAAAAAAATATTATCATATTGGAATAGCAGTTGATACACCAAATGGATTAATGGTTCCAAAGATAAGGAATGCGAATAACAAAAAAATTTCATTAATAAGTAAAGAGTTAAAAAAAGTAAGTGAGCTTTGTAGAAATTTGAAAATTGATAAAAAGGAATTATTTGGTGGCTCGATGACAATTACTAGTTTAGGTGGAATAGGAGGTTCATATTTTACTCCTATAATTAATTATCCAGAAGTAGCTATTTTAGGAATAGGTAGATCAGAAAAAAAACAAATTTTTATGAATGGAAAATTTCAAACTAGGACTATCTTGCCAATTTCTTTATCTTATGATCATCGAATAATTGATGGTGCTGATGCAGCAAGGTTTAATAACGAAATTAAAGAAAATTTAGGTAAAAATTTTGCTTATAAACTTGCAGTTTAATTAATATGTCAAAATCTATCTCTTTATTTAGTGCCTTATTATGCACTTTTATTTGGGGAACAACATTCATAGCCCAAGATACTGGCATGGATAATATAGGCCCTTTTACATTTAATGCAGTCAGGTTTTTTGTTGGATTTTTAGCAATTTTACCTCTTGTTTTTTTATTTGAGTTGAAGAAATTTAAATCAGAATTTAAATTAGATAAAAAAACTTTTATAATTTTCTCCTTTTTAATTGGTATTTCTCTTTTTTTAGGATCTGCTCTTCAACAAGTAGCTTTGCTTTATACTGATGTTGCAAATGCAGCTTTTTTTACAATTTTTTACGTTCCCATGGTTCCAATGATAATTTTTTTATTTGGAAGGAAATCATTACACTGGAGTGTATGGCCTTCAGTAGTTTTGTGCTTAATAGGAGGATATTTATTAACTAATTTCTATGATGCTACTGTAAGGCTTGGGGATACATTGGTTGTCCTTGGTGCATTATTTTGGAGCACACATATAATTTTCACAGGAATTATTGTTACAAAATATAATCTTCCTCTAACATTGGGAGCCGTTCAAACTTTTATTGTAGCGTTTTTTTCTTTTTTGATTGGAATTATTTATGAGGAATTTGTTTATAATAATATTTTGATGGAAATTTATTCAATTTTATATGCAGGTATATTGTCCGGAGGGTTTGCATTTGTTTTACAAATTTATGCCCAAAAAAATATTACTCCTGCTCCTGCAGCTATAATTTTTTCACTAGAAGGTGTATTCGCAACAATCGCAGCATGGTTTATTTTAAATCAAATTTTAGATATTAATAATTTACTTGGATGCTTCTTTATTTTATGTGGCGTCCTTTTATCTCAATTAGTTCCTCTTATTAAAAAAGAGAAAGTTTAATATATTAAGCTAAATAATATTAAAGCAATCATTATTCTATAAATAACAAAAATATTCATAGAAAATTTATTGATATAAATTAAGAAAAATTTAACAGTGAAAAAAGAAAAAATAAAAGAAGATATTATAGCACATAACGCTAAGTAATTTATATCAATTGTTTGATTTAAGATATCTTTAAGACTAAGTACACTAGCACCAGCTAAGGCAGGAATTGAAAGTAAAAAAGATATCTTGCTTGAGTCAACTCTATTAAATTTAAGAATTCTAGCAGCTGTAATTGTAATACCTGCCCTACTTACTCCAGGAATAAGAGATAAAATTTGAAAAAAACCTATAAATAATATTGATTGAAAATTTAAATTTGTTGAAATTTTTTTATCAAATCTACTTCTATCTGAAATAAATAAAACAATACTAAAAATTAATGTAGTCCAGGCAATAACTTTTATATTTCTTAAGTTATAAATTAGGCCAGTAGAATAAAGGATGTATCCGACAATTATTAGAGGAATTGATCCAAGGACAATTAAACTCAATAACTTTTTATTATTTTTAATATCAAATATTTCGTCTTTAAAAAAATAAATTATTGCCATAAGAGATCCTAGGTGGAGACTTATATCTATTAAAAGAGAGCTTGATTTAAATTCATATAAGCTAGAAACTAAAATTAAATGAGCTGAAGAACTGATTGGTAAAAATTCAGAAACACCTTGAATTGCTGAGAGAATGATAATTTCTATAATATTTTGAAACATCGACTGTTGGTAGCTTAAAAAAATGGCATTTCAAACAAT
>CACECY010000011.1 GCA_902558205.1 uncultured Pelagibacteraceae bacterium
CCATCTATCACAGCTGAACCAATTTTTTTTAATAATATTAAGTTTACTTTTTTTGAAATATTTTTTTTATCTTTTGACATAAATTTTAAAATTTTATCTAAATCTTTGTAAGAAAAATAATCTTTAATATTCGAAGGTAGTTTAGAATTAAACACATGCTTTAATATTAAATTATATTCTTTATAAGTAATTAAATTTGTCTTAAGACTAAATTTAAGTGCAGTTACTATACCAAGTATTACAGCTTCACCATGATTTAATCTTTTTGAGTATCCAAAAGATGCCTCAAAAGCATGAGCAAAGGTATGTCCAAAGTTTAATATTTTTCTGAGCCCTTTTTCATTTTCATCTTTTTCAACAATTGTTTTTTTAATTTTACAACTTTCATAGATGGCTTTTTCTATAAATGGACTTTCTAAATTTAAAATTTTTTTAGAATAAATATCTAAATAATTAAAAAATCTTTTATTTAAGATTAACGAATGTTTGAATATTTCACCATAACCACAAACAATTTCTCTTAAGGGAAGTGTTTTTAAAAAATCTGTATCAGTGATAACCATTTTTGGTTGGTAAAAACTTCCTATAAGATTTTTTCCTTCTTTTGTATTTACTCCAGTTTTCCCTCCAATGGATGAGTCAACTTGAGATAATAATGTTGTTGGGATGTTAACAAAATTAAGACCTCGTTTATATAAACTTGCAGCAAAGCCCCCAACATCTCCAGTGATACCACCTCCAATAGTGATTATACAATCATGTCTAGAAAAATTTTTTTTTAGCAAAATTTTCAAAATCTTATTTATATAACTAATATTCTTATTTTTCTCACTTGCCTCAAACCTAAAGTAAGAAACTTTTTTATTTTTTAAAGATTTAGTTATTTTTGAAACTAATTTAGTTGGAACATTCTTATCAATTACCAAAAGGCATTGACTAAAAACAATTGAATTTTTTTTTAATAAATGTTTTAGTTTTTTTATTAAGTTTGAACCAATAATAATAGAATAATTTTCTAATTTTGTTTTTACCTTAAGTTTAATGGGCTTCATATATTTTGATTACTTTTTTTACTATTTCACTCTTTGTAAGGTTTTCACAATCAATTTTATACATAGCTTTTGAATAAATAATAGATCGTTTTTTTATCAAATCCTCAATCTCGCTTATAGTGGATTTATTTGCAATTGGTCTTTTTCTACTACTCTTAATTCTATCAATTAATGTTTTGATATCCCAATTTAACCAAAATGAAATATGATTATTTAGAACTTCTTTTTTAATTCTATTGTTTAAAAAAGCACCACCACCAAGTGAAATTACTGTTTTTTTATTTTTTAAGAATTTAAGGGTTTCTGCTTCCTCAATTTGCCTGAAGTATTTCTCTCCTTCTTTTTCAAATATTGTTGAAATTTTTAAACCAATTTTTTTTTCAATCTCATTATCAACATCAATAAAATCTATTTTAAGATTTTTTGACACTAAAGAGCCTATTGAAGACTTACCTGATCCCATCATACCTAAAAAAACTAAATTTTCTTTTGAATTCATAAGTTTCTGTATTGAAAAAACACAATTATGTCTTAATTTGATTTTAACCAACGTTATATGCAATTTACAAGAAATACAAGTTCAGGCAAAAGAGCCATAAGTCTAATTATAAAGTTAGGCTTAGTTTTAGTTTTATTTCTTGGAGTTATATTCCTTTTAAGCAAAGTAGATTTTCCAAAACCAAAGAAAGAAATAGAAAAAATTATTCCTAATGAAAATTTTAAAATTGTTAAATAGCAGTTATTTTTCAATTCTATTGACTATCATTTTTATCGTTTTTAGTGCAAAAGCAGAAGATGAACCAATAGATATATGGAATATAAATCAAAACAAAATTGAGGAAACTAAATCAAATATTAATCAAAATAGTTTAGAAAATAGTGATACTAAAACTCCTCAAACCACTATTTTTAACTCACAATCAAAAAAAGAAATTGAAGGAGTTCAGGTTAGTTCAACATTAGAGTCACAAGAAATAAAAATTATCGGCCTCTACGACCCTGAAGATTATGATCTTAAAATAGATTTATGGTCTAATTCAAATGGAGATCAACTAAAATATCTTTTTTCTAATATCGAAAAAATGCAATTATCTAAAGATGCTGCAGAATTAATGAATATAATTTTGTTAACAAATTCATATAATCCAGAAATCAACATTACTGAGGATGAATTTTTAGAAATAAGATCAAATTGGCTTATCAAAAGTAAAAATAGAGAGTTAATTGAAGAATATTTAACTAAAAATCAAATTTTAAACTTACACCCAGAACTAGCTAGATATTTGGCTGATCAGTATTTGGCAGAGGCAAATATAGAAAAAGCTTGTAAAATATTTTTACAAAATTCAGAAGCTATTATTGATGAGTATCTTTCAAAATTTAATATTTATTGTTTGATAAACTCTGGTAGATCAGAGGAAGCACAGTTAATTTTAGATTTAAAAAAAGAATTAGGTTTTAACGATGAATATTTTGAAAAAAAACTGTATTATCTATTTGGATATTCTAAAGAACCTGAAATAACAATTTCTGAGACTTCAATTTTAGATTTTCATCTTGCACATAGAACTAATCCTGATTTCGTTTTTGAGCCAAAAAAAAATACGAGTCCACAAATTTGGAAATATTTAGCAGCATCTAATCTATTATACAATGTAGAGGAAATTGATATAATTGAAGAGGAAAAAATTTCTTTAATAGAAAAAGCTACACATGATAAAAATTATTCTGAAAAAGATTTATTTTCTTTGTACAAAAGATTTAAATTTAATATTAATCAATTATTAAATGCATCAGAGTCCTATAAATCTTTATCAAATATAGAAGCTCGAGCGCTAGTTTATCAAAGAGCATTACTTGAATCTGATATAAATAAAAAATTAGAATTAATTAAACTTTTAAAAGATTTATTTATAAAAGATGGTTATACAAATGCATTTGATAGTGAGTTAAAAGAATTTTTAAATAAAATTGAATCTGATGAAGTGCCATCTAACTTTACTAGTTTTTACCAAAATTATATTAAGGATGAGAATTCAGAATTAAATAATATAAAGTTTAATAAAGATATTTTACATCAATCAAGATTGGTTAATTATTTTAATGGAGATTTTGCAAAATCAAAAATCGAAAAGGATTTAAATAATTATTTAAAGAAAATTAAAAAAGATAAAAAATATTTTTTATCTAAAAAAGATATTATTCTAATTGATTCTATCAAGTCAGACGGTATTAAAATTTCAAAAAAATACGAAAATCTTTATGAAATTAGTGATTCTGAAATGCCAACTGATATTCAAGTTATGATAAACAATAATGAGGTTGGATCGACAATTTTAAGAATAATTGAAGTAATTGGACAAGATGATCTAGAGGCTTTAGATGAAGATACATTATATTTTATAATTACTGCATTAAATCAACTAGATATCGATTTTATTCGAAATAAAATATTGTTAAAAGTTCTGCCTTTAAAAGTTTAAAAAATTAATTAAAATAAAGCTATTTATTATGTCAGTTAGACCTATATTAACAGAGCCAAATAAGATTTTAAGGCAAGTCTCAAGAACTGTCGAAAAAGTTACATTAGACGAAAAAAAATTAATGGATGATATGCTGGATACAATGTACGCAGCTAATGGAATAGGTCTTGCCGCTATCCAAATTGGTGTTCCAAAAAGAATAATAGTCATGGATATAAGTAAAGATCCAAATAAAAAAGATCCAAGGTATTTTGTGAATCCTATAATAAAAAATAAAGACTCTAAAAAAGCAACCTATGAGGAAGGATGTTTGTCAGTTCCAAATCAATTTGCTGAAATAGATAGACCGAGTAAATGTGATGTAGAATATCTGGATTATAATGGTAATAAACAATTATTAAAAGCTGATGGTTTGCTTGCAACATGCATTCAACATGAGATGGATCATTTAGAGGGTATATTATTTATTGATTATCTTTCGAAGTTAAAAAAATCCATGATTTTAAAAAAGCTGTCAAAATCAAAATCAAATACTGCAGTCCTTTAATTGATGGCAAAAAAGATTGTTTTTATGGGCACACCTATGTTTGCCGTACCCATTTTAAAATCACTATATCAAAATGGATATCCAATATCAGATGTGTATACGCAGCCACCTCAAAAATCGCAAAGAGGTCAAAAAATCAATAAATCTCCTATCCAAGGGATTGCTGAAACTTTAAATTTAGATTTTAGAATTCCAAAATATCTAAAAGATAATGATGTGGAATATGAATATTTCAAAAGCATAGATGCTGATCTTGTAATTGTAGTTGCATACGGACAAATTATTCCAAAAAAATTTTTAAGTTTATCTAAAAAAGGATTTATTAATATACACGCATCTATTTTGCCAAAATGGAGAGGTGCAGCACCAATACAAAGATCTATAATGAATCTTGATAAAGAAACAGGTTTTAGTGTAATGAAAATAGCAGAACAGCTTGACACAGGCCCCGTATGTAAAACTTATAAAATTGATTTAACAAATAATTTAAACGCTAGCGATGTATCCAATAAATTATCTTTAATGGCAGCCGAGAAAATATTAGATATAATAGATAATATCTTAGATGATAAAGCAAAATTTATTGATCAAGATCATTCAAAAGCAACATATGCATCTAAAATTCAAAAAGCTGAAGGTGAAATTAATTGGAATGATGAAGCAAAAATTATCATTGGAAAAATAAATGGTTTATACCCTGTTCCAGGTGCCTTCTTTACATACAAGGGTGAAAGATACAAAATCTTAAAAGCAGAAATTGGTAATGGAGTTGGAAAGCCTGGAGAGATTGTTTCTGATTATCTAGAGATTGTTTGTGGAGATAAGCAAACAGTAAAGATTAAAGAAATCCAAAGACAAGGGAAAAAGCCACAAAATATTGGAGAATTTATGCTTGGTTCACAAATAAAAAAAGGTGCAGTTATTTGAATGATCAGATATCAACTCCTTATTGAATATATAGGGACAGATTTTAGAGGGTGGCAAATTCAAAAAAAGGGCTCAACAGTTCAAGGGCTTATTCAAGAAAAACTCACAAAACTTTTAAAAGAAAAAATAACTTTAAATGGTTCAGGCAGAACAGATGCAGGCGTTCATGCAATCGAACAGTCGAGCCATTTTGATACCAAAAATGAAATTATAGACATAACAAAGTTTTTGAAATCAATTAATCATTTTTTAAATGATAAAGGTGTAGCGATTAAAAAAATTAGAAAAAGAAGCAACAAGTTTCATTCAAGATATTCTGCAAAGCAAAGGGTCTATAAATACATAATTTTTAATCAGATAAGTGCCCCTGTAATTGAAAAAAAAAGAGGATGGCATGTTAGAAAACCTCTGGATCTAGATTTAATTAAAAAAGGAGCTAAAAAACTAATTGGAACTCATGATTATTCTACTTTTAGATCTTCAAGTTGCCATGCTAAAAGTCCGATTAAAACAATTGAATCAGTTAAAATTAAATCATCAAAAAATAAAATAGAAATAGAATTTAAATCACAATCCTTTTTACAACAACAGGTCAGATCAATGGTAGGTTGTTTAAAGTATTTAGGTGAAAAAAAATGGGATTTAAAAAAATTTAATAAAGTTTTTAAATCCAAGAAAAGAGTTCTTTGTGCACCACCCGCACCACCTGAGGGACTTTTCTTAGCGAGAGTTATTTATTAATTTATTCTTATTGCTCATTGCAAATTTTTTATTAATGCGCCATCTAGACTCTGCTCTTATAATGTAGCCACAACAATTTTTAGATTTGCATTTACATGGAAATTGTTTGTAATTTTCATCATATCCAAAACCATAGTCACAGGTAAATTCTTCACCTTTCTTAATATCCCTGATGGCTTTAACCCAAATTTTGAGACCTTTTCCATCATAATCACAATTGTTATCACAGGAGTGATTAATTAAACCTGCCGTATTCCATGGAAAATCTCCATCTAAATCGTATCTCTTGTTAATAGTAAATAAATAAATTGGTTTACAGTTATCATATTTATCAGACTCTTCAGTTTGTTTTTTTGTTATGAGTTTTCCAACATAATTAATTATTTTTGTTCCTTTTTTTATATCTTTTGTGGCATATAAACCTCTACCTTTTTTATCAATGTCTGATTTTTTAATTCTGTAAAGTTTCATAGAAGTTTTTTTAGAGTTTATATTTGAATTATCAATTAAATTCTATTAGAGCATCCACATGTCTTTTAGTACTATCTTGAAGAGCTTTAAGGTCATAGCCACCTTCAAGAATTGAAACTACATTCCCATTACATATTGATTTAGAAATTTCTAATGTTCTTTTTGTCAAATGGTAAAAGTCTTCCGAGTTAAGTCTTAGTTGAGCTAAAGGATCATCTATGTGGGCGTCAAAACCTGCAGAAAATAATAAAAATTCAGGTTTAAACTCCTTCAATTTTTTTAAAACATTTTCGTAAGCGTTAAAGTATTCTATAGCAGTGGTTCCAGCTTCAAGTGGTATGTTCAAAATATTATTAAATTTACCAGTTTCTTTTTCAGAGCCAGATCCAGGATAGTAAGGATATTGATGCGTTGAAATATATAACACTTTTTCATTATCATAAAAAATATCTTGAGTTCCATTTCCATGATGAACATCAAAATCAATAATTGCAACTTTACTATATTTATACTTTTCAATTAGATAATTAGCACCAACAGCAACATTGTTATATATACAAAATCCCATTGCCTTATCTTTTTTCGCATGATGACCGGGTGGTCTGACAGCACAAAACGCATTTTTAAATTCTTTCTGCTGAACACCATCAATGGCTGTAATTATTGATCCAACAGCATCTTTAGTAGCCTCTTTGCTACCAGGTGAGACAACTGTGTCTCCATCAAGAAAAGCGAAACCATTTTTTGGAAATGATTTATTTACTAGATCTATATATTCAGAAGAATGTGTATTAATCAAAAAAGATTGATCAAAATTAGCTGGTTTTTTCCAAATTAATTCTTTGTTATCAATTTTCTTAAAGTTATCAATTACAGCAGATACCCTATCAATCTTTTCAGGATGTCCTTCACCCGTATTATGATTTTGATATGTGTCAGATGTAACTAGACCAGTTTTCACTTAAAATAATTTTCTAAAATATTTGAATAAATTAATGTAAGTTTTTTTAAATCAGACAATGAAACAGCCTCATCTACTTTGTGCATTGTTTTACCAACTAAACCAAATTCTAAACAAGGAGCTATTTTTTTAATAAATCGTGCATCAGAAGTACCACCAGTTGTTGACAATTTAGGATTAATTTTTGTAATTTTTTTAATGATATCTTTAATCATAAAAGTTGTATTATTTGGTTTTGTAAGAAATGCTTCTCCAGACACACTATAGTCAATTTTATATTTTGATTTATTTTTATTACTTATTTTTTTTATAATACTGTTAATTTTATTTTTTATAGAAATCGAAGTATGTTTGTTATTAAATCGAATATTAAATTTAGCATCAGCTAAACCTGGGATTACATTATCTGCAAAATTATGAATGTTTATTTTAGTAATCTCAAGATTTGTTGGTTGAAAATCCTTTGTACCATTATCAAATTTAATTTTTTTAAGTTCATTTAAAATTTGCACAAGTGCTGTGGATGGATTATTTGCTCTTTGAGGATAAGCCACATGACCCTGAACACCTATAATTGAGAGTTTACCAGTCATACTTCCTCTTCGTCCTATTTTTATCATTTCTCCCAATTTATTAGGATTAGTAGGCTCACCTACTAAGCAAAAATCTATTTTTTCTTTTTTCTTTTTTAAGTAATCGACTACTTTTTTAGTCCCATTGATTGCAACTCCTTCTTCATCTCCCGTAATTAAAAGACTAATAGAACCATTAAATTTTCTTTTATTTCTAGTAAAATTACTCACCGCAGAGACAAATGCTGCGATGGAACTTTTCATATCATTAGCACCTCTTCCAACTAAGTATCCTTTTTTGATAGAGGGTTTAAATGGGTTAACTGTCCAATCTTTTAAATTTCCTGCAGGAACAACATCTAAGTGACCCGCATAACAGAAATTTGGGCTTTTATCACCAAGTCTTGCGTAAAGGTTTTTTACAGGCTTGCTATTCTTTTCTTTGAATTCTAAAATTTTAGTTTTAAATCCAAGTGTTTTAAGTTTTTTTTCTAAAAATTTCATTATTCCAGCGTCAACAGGCGTAACAGTTGGAAATTTAATTAGCTCTTTAGCTAATTGAAGTTCATTAATTGAAGCCATATCAAATCTACTCTCTTAAAAGATCATTTACAGAAGTTTTAGATCTTGTCTTTTCATCAACCTGTTTAATTATAACTGCACAATAAAGAGAAGGGGCAGAGGCATTATTTTTATCTGGTAGTGACCCAGGTACTACTACAGAATAAGGAGGAATTTTACCATAATGAATTTCACCAGTTTTTCTATTAACTATTTTTGTTGATTGACCTATATACATTCCCATACTTAAAACAGATCCTTCACCTACAATAACACCCTCTACTACTTCTGACATAGCTCCTAAAAAAACATTATCCTCTATTATTGTTGGTAGTGCTTGAGCAGGCTCTAAGACACCACCGACCCCTGAACCTGCTGAAATATGACAGTTTTTTCCAATTTGACAACAACTGCCTGCTCTTGCAAAAGTATCAATCATTGTGCCTTCATCAATATAAGCACCTATATTAACATAACATGGCATAAGCACAGCATTCTTACCCACGAAAGATCCTTTTCTTACAGGTGAGTTTGGAACCATTCGGAACCCAGCTCTCTCATGATCTTCTTTTGACCATCCAGCTGTTTTACCTTTTAACAAATGTGATTTGTCATACCAACTGCTATAGGGACCATTTAAATTTTCCATTGGATAAATTCGGAAACTTAACATAATTGCTTTTTTTAAATATTGGTGAGTAATCCATTTATTATTTATTTTTTCAGCAACACGAGATTTTCCACTGTCCAAATCACTTATAACTTGATTGATTGCATCTTTAAGTGATTTATCTGAATTTTGATTTACGTGATCTTTATTTTCCCAAGCATCATTGATAATTTTTTCTATAGACATAACTTACTTGCTTTTTAATAACCTTATTTCTTTTAGAAATAAAGACAGATTTTCAATTTTATGAGAAATATAATCTTTATCTGAGTCTATCTTTCCAAAATGTTCATCATTGATTAACCAAACAGTTACACATCCTCTCTTATGACCAATGCTAAGATTTTTTGCAATATCCTCAATATAGATAGTTTTTTTAGGATCAATATCAAATTTTTTAACCATTAAGTCAAAAGTTTTTGCCTCAGGTTTTGGAACATATCCTGCATCCTGTATATCAAACACTTTTTCTCTTCCAAATAAATCATAAACACCAAGATGGGTTAAAATATTTTCTGCATGGTCAGCACTACCATTTGTGAAAATGAATTTCTCCATATCTAATTGCTCAAGTTCATTTCTCATTATTTTATCCTCTTTCATAAACGAAAGATCAATATTATGGACATATTTTAGGAATTCTTGTGGTGGTATATCATGGTGGATCATCAAACCATTTAGACTTGTATTATATTTATAAAAATAATTTGTCTGAAGCTCTTTTGCTGCATTGATATCTATTTTAAGTCTCTCTGAAATAAACTGTGTCATTTTCTTAGATACTTGACCGAATACTTTTTCTAAAGAATAGTTGTTATGTTTTCCATAACAGACACCATCAAGATCTAATAAAAGATATTTTTTTTCTTTTAGATTCATTTCCTTATTAGCGTGCCTGACCCTTTCTCAGAAAGTAATTCAAATAATATTGAATGATTTTTTCTTCCATCAATAATTACTACACCTTTTACACCATTACTTGCGACATCTAAGCAATTCTTAATTTTTGGTATCATTCCACCAAATATTGTTTCATCTTTTATTAATTTGTTTATTCTATCAGTATTGATTTCAGATATTAATTTTTTATCATTATCTAAAACACCTTCAATATCACTCATTATTATTAATCTTCTAGCATTAAGTTTTTTTGCAATAGCACCAGCAGCTGTGTCGGCATTAATATTAAAAACTTGATTATTATTATCTAGCCCTAGAGGAGCTATAACAGGGACCTTTTTTTCTTTTACTATTTTTTCAATAATTGATTGATTTATTTCTTTTGGATTACCAACATAACCAAGTTTCTTATTTTCCTGTTCAACCATTAGAATATTATTTTGTTTATTTGTTATCCCTTGGCTATCACAATTATTGTTTTTAAGTGCATCTGTTATTTCTTTATTAAAAATGTTCAAAACTTCCTCAACAATGCTTATAGATTTTTCATCAGTTATTCTTAACCCATCTATAAAATTACTTTTTATTCCTTCCTCATTTAATTTCATTGATATTCTTTTTCCACCTCCGTGGATTATGATAGGGATAAAACCTAATTTTTTTAGTATCGAGATGTCATTGATGAAATTGATAAATAAATTATGATTAACTAAAACACTTCCACCACATTTTATAACAATGTATTCATCATTATATTTTTCTAAATAATTTTTTACTTCATCGAAAGAAGGGCCTTTTATTGGTAAGATTTTTTGAATTTCTTCCTCTGAAATTTTTGACATTAAGTTACAGTTTTAACTGTTGTTCTTTTCATTATAAAGAGTTGTTGCGCCATAGTTAAAATATTATTTACTGTCCAATAAATTACTAGTCCACTTGGGAATGGTGCAAGTATAACGGTTAGAAAAAGTGGAAAAAATTGAAAAATACGAGCCTGCATAGCATCGGTAGGCGCAGGGTTTAATTTTTGTTGCACCCACATGGATACACCCATCGCAACTGGCCATGCCCCAATAACTAAAAAAGATGGAACGTCATAAGGTAATAAGCCAAATAGATTAAACAAACTAGTAGGATCACGTTCGCTTAAGTCTTTAATCCATCCATAGAATGGCATTTGTCTCATCTCAATTGTAACAAATAAAACTTTGTATAATGCAAAAAAAACAGGGATTTGTACTAATATTGGCAAACAACCTGACATTGGATTTACCCCCTCTTTTTTATACAAAGACATCATAGATTTTTGAAGTTCCATTTTATCGTCTTTATGAAGCTCTTTAAGTCGTACCATCTCTGGCTGAAGTGCTTTCATCTTGGCCATGCTTCTAAATGAAAAATTAGCTAATGGAAAAAAAGCTAATCTAATACAAATTGTGATAGCTATAATTGCTAGCCCATAATTTCCAAGTAACTTAAAAAAATAATCAATACCATAAAATAAAGGCTTTGTAATAAAATATAAAAATCCCCAATCAATAACCAAATCAAATTTATCTATATTTAATTGCTTAGCATAGCCATCAACAACATCCACTCTTTTAGCAGCAACAATAATTTGCATCTCATCTTCAATCGATGAGTTACTTCCAAGCTCAAAAGGTTTAGTTGCGATGTAATTTGCTCTAAATTTATCTTTATAGTCAAAAGTAACTTTAAATTCTTTGTCTCTTGGTGGAACAATAGAGCTTATCCAGTATTTATCTCCGATACCAAACCATCCCCTATTGGCATTCTTATTAAATTTTTCCTCTTCAATATCATCATAATCTTCCTCAAATAGTTCCCCATCAAGTGCTGCCAACATTCCTTCATGAAGAATATAAAAATTTGAAAGACCATCTGGAATTTTATTTCTAATAATTTGACCATAGGAATAAAAATCAAATTTTTTATTAGTAGAATTGATTACTTTTTGCTTTACTGTAAATAAAAACTGATTGTCTAATGAAATCTCTTTTACAAATGTAATACCTTGATCATTTGACCATGATAGTTTTATTGGATTTTTTTCGGTTAACTTTTTATTTCCTATAAGCGACCATATAGAATCTGAATTTGGAATATCAATGTTTTTATCAGAAGTTACAAATCCACTTTCTATAAAATATCCATCTTCTATATTTCTTGGATTTAATAAAACTACATTTTCATTACTTTCTAAATTTGTATTGTATTGCTTAAATGTTAAGTCATCTATGATAGCGCCTTTTAGAGATATTGAACCTAGAATGTTATTATTTTCAAAATTTACTCTTTCATTTTGATTTATTGCTTCCGTTCTTGAAATATTAACTAAACTTTCTTTTTCATCTAAACTAGGTGCATCTGAATTTTTTTCTATTTTATCTTTTTCAGATAAATTTTCCGTTCTCTTAACTGGCTCAGGGGCGAAAAATAGTGAATATAAAATTATTACAGCTGCTGATAAAGAAATAGCTGCAATTACATTTTTTGTGTCCATTATTTTTTAAATTTCACTTTTTTATTTACAGGATCAAATCCTTCTCCACCACCAAGGAATTTAATTGGATGGCAAGACAGAATTCTTCTTACACTCATGGATGAACCTTTAATTAATCCAAAAGTTTTTAGCGCTTCGATGCTATATTCTGAGCAAGTTGGAAAATAACGACATGAGTTACCTAGTAAAGGACTAATTAAAAATCTATATGCTCTAATAAATTTGATTAAGATTGTTGTAAAAATTTTCATTATTGTATTCTCTCCAAGTCTCCAAATAAGGTTTCCTTTATAATTGTATATTCTTTGTTTAGCATAGTTGGCTTAGCAATAACAAGATATGAATAATCAAATTTTAAAGTAATCTTTTTTACTGCATCATTAATAATATTTCTTAGACGTCTTTTAATTTTGTTTCTCCTAACCGCATTACCAATTTTTTTCTTGGTTACAAAACTTATGTTAAGTTTATTTTTATCCTTATTAGGTAATTTACCAAAAAAAACAGTAACATATTTGTTGGAGATTTTTTTCTGTTTTAGAAGGCTTTTAAATTCTTCATTTTTTGAAAGAGCAAGTATTTTGCTTTTCATTTTTTTTAAGTTATTTTTTTTTTACAGTTGATGAAACAGTTAAATTTTTTCTTCCTCTAGCTCGTCTTCTTTTTAAAAGTTTTCGACCACCTTTGGTTTTCATCTTTGATCGAAATCCATGTTTTTTTAATCTTTTGCCTTTTTTTGGTTGGTAAGTTCTTTTCATAATATGTTATTAAATTTTAATAAATTTCGCCCTTTATAGTAATTAAATATATAAATAGCAAATAGAAGGTTTTATTATTAACATCTAAATTAATGGCAAAATCTAAAAAAATTAAATTATTTATTGGTCTGTTTTATATTTTTGCTGTTAGCTTATTTTTATATTTCATATTCACTAATTTTAGTTTTGAAGAAATAACAAGTTATGAGTTTATTAAAAATAACAGAGATTATTTTTATGAGCTAAGACAAACAAATTTATTTCTGTTAGGTATCTTATTTATCATATTTTCAACTCTCTGGGTTTTTGCGGCAGGATTTGGTTCGCCCTTAGCTTTATTAGCTGGATTTATTTTTGGCAAGTGGTTTGGTTTATTGTTTGCTGTTATAGGCATGACATTGGGGGCAACTTTACTTTATATTTTTGCAAATTTCTTTTTAAAAGAAATAATAAGAGACAAATTTTTAAATCGCTTTAAAAAACTAGAAGAAAAATTTAAAAAATCTGAATTCATATATTTGTTAATCTTTAGATTTGTTGGAGGGGTTCCTTTTCAAATACAAAATGTCTTACCATGCATATTTAATGTAAAAGTTTTAAATTTTTTCTGGTCAACACTTTTAGGAATAGTACCTTCGTTATTTTTAGTAATTTCAATTGGTAGTGGGTTGGAGGAAATAATCGATAAAAACTTAGAGGCACCAAGTGTCATTGATTTAATTTCCTCTTCTTCTATTTACATCCCTTTAATTGCTTTTATTATCCTATTAATTATAACTGTTTTATTGAGAAAATTATTTTATAAAAATTAATTTTGTTATTTAATATTTATATTTGTTAAGCGATTGATATGAAAAAAAAAAAAATATTAACTTTTACAGCAACATATAATGAAGCTGAAAATATCAAAAAATTGATTTATAAAATTAAAAAATATAATCCAAACATACATATATTAATTATTGATGATAATTCGCCTGATGGCACAGGAAAAATAATTCAAAAAATTTCTAAAAATATCAAAAATTTAAAATTAATTACAAGGACTGAAAAAAAAGGGTTAGATAGTGCTCATAAATTAGCTTACAAGTTTGCTTTGAAAAATAATTATGACTATTTAATAACCATGGATGCTGATTTTTCACATGATCCTAGAGTAATCAAAAATTTTATAAAATTTCTTCCGAAATTTTCTTTTGTAATTGGATCAAGATATATTAGAGGTGGAAAGTGTCTTATGAAAGGAAAAAGGTTATTATTAAGCAAATATGGAAATTTGTTTATTAGAAAAGTTTTAGGCATAAATTTAACTGAATTTACAACCTCATTTCGTGGCTTTAATTTGAAAAATTTAAAAAATTTTAATTTAGATCAAATAAACTCTAAAGGTTATAGTTTTTTTATGGGAACAGTTATTGAAATATATAATCGTAAATTTAGTGTTAAAGAAATACCTATTATTTTTAAAGACAGGTCTAAAGGAGTTTCAAAAATACCTAAATTTGAGATATTTAGAACTTTAAAAAATTTGATTTTATTCAGTTTAAGAAAATAAGTGGTGCTTCCACCCTGTACTGACCAGGGAACTAGTCATTACCAATGACTTGTTATACCATTTAACTACAGAAGCATATGTAAACGTTTGTATTTCATTGATAATAAAGCATTTTTTCCAAATTATTGCCTTAATTTTTTAAATAATATGCATTATATAAACCTGAGGATTTTTTTATGGGTATTCATTACGATTATAAATCTACAAAAAGCGCTAAGCTTATGGAAAAGCAAGCTAAGAGAGAAAAGAAACTTGCTGAAAAAAAAGCAAAAAGATTAGCAAAAGAGGGTCCTACTAAAGAAGAAGCCAAAACACCAACTTTAGATGCCTCAAAACCTATTACTTTAGACTTTCTAACTAATCCAAATAAAGAATGAGTACAAAAGAAAAAAATGAGCGTTTGAGTTTGGCACTTAGAAAAAATTTAAAAAAAAGAAAGCTTTTCCAAAAAAAAAATAAAAAGAAAAGCAAATAATGTCAGTTCTTTCAGATAAGTGGATTAGAAAAATGTCTAAAGAAGAAAAAATGATATCTCCTTTTGAAGAAAAACAAGTAAGAGGAGATAGTATCTCTTATGGACTATCATCATTTGGATACGATGCTAGAGTTTCAGATGAATTTAAGATTTTTACTAATGTAAACTCTGAAATAGTTGATCCAAAAAATTTTAAACCAACTAACTTTGTAACAAAAAATCTTTCAGAGTGTATTATTCCTCCAAATTCATTTGTATTGGCAAGAACAGTGGAAAAATTTAAAATTCCAAATGATGTACTTGTGATTTGTCTTGGGAAGTCAACATATGCAAGATGTGGTATAATAGTAAATGTTACCCCGCTTGAGCCAGGTTGGGAGGGTTATGTAACATTGGAATTTTCGAATACTACTCCTTTGCCAGCAAAAATATATGCAAATGAAGGGGTTGCTCAATTTATTTTCTTAAAAGGCAATGAAAAACCAGAAATTACCTATGCAGATAGAAACGGTAAATATATGGGACAAACTGGAGTAACTTTACCAAAAGTTTAAAAATGCAAAAATTAGAAGTCTTCGGGGCAAATAAGCTCAAGGGACAAATAAAAATTTCAGGTTCCAAAAATGCTTCTTTACCTATTCTTGCAGCAACTCTTTTATCACAAAAAAAGATCATCCTTAAAAATCTTCCAAAAGTGCGTGATATTGAAACAATGTTATTATTACTTCAATCGTTAGGTTCAAAAATAAAATTAAATAAAAATAAAACTATAATAGATAACTCTAAACAAAATAAAAAATTTGCTTCTTATAATTTAGTAAAAACAATGAGAGCAGGAATCTTAGTATTAGGTCCTTTATTAGCAAAACATAAATCAGCTAAAGTTTCTTTACCTGGTGGTTGCGCAATCGGAACTCGACCAGTAGACATTCATCTTAAAGCATTATCAAAATTAGGTGTTAAATATAAAATTGATCAAGGATATGTAATTGCAAATGCTCCAAAAGGATTAATTGGAAATAAAATTAAATTTACAAAAATTTCAGTAGGGGCAACAGAAAATTTAATTATTGCAGCATGCTTTGCAAAAGGAATCACTATATTATCTAATTGTGCAATTGAACCTGAAGTTAATGACTTAGTGAAATTTTTAAATGAAATGGGATGCAATATAAAATGGATATCAAAAAGGAAAATTAAAATTGTTGGAGCTAGTGAAGTAAAAGAAATCTCATATTCAGTGATGTTTGATCGAATAGAGGCTGGAACATATTTAGTTGCTGCTGCAGTTACCGAAGGTAATTTAAAGATTACTAATATTATTCCTGAAATTTTAACAACAGAAATTAACATTTTAAAAAAACTTGGTTCAAAAATAATTATTAAGAAAAATGAATTGAAAATAATTGGAACTAAAAAAATAAAAAGTACAAAAATAAAAACAGCTCCTTATCCTGGATTTCCTACTGATTTACAAGCTCAAATGATGGTTCTCTTATGTAAGGCAAATAAAAATTCAACAATTACAGAGGATATATTTGAGAATAGATTTATGCACGTAGCAGAATTAAATAGAATGGGAGCAAAGATTTCAACTAACGGAAATAAAGCGATTGTAGAGGGAAATATTAATTTTGCGCCTGCAGAATTGATGGCAACTGATTTAAGAGCTTCAGTTTCATTAATTTTGGCAGCATTAACAGCTAAAGGAAAGTCAGTTATTAATAGAATTTATCACCTGGACAGAGGTTATGAAAATATAGAAACAAAATTAAAAAAAGTGGGAGCAAAAATTAGAAGAGTAAACAAATGAATAAAAAATATTTAGCAAAAATCATTGCAACAGATAATGAGGGACTTCAGATGATATCTGCCTGCTGCGCAGGTGCAAAAGTTAAGATTTCTGATATGAAATTTTTACAAACTAATAAAATTTTTTTATTATCTATTGAAAGAACTAGAATTGAGTCTGGTCAAGAAGACAAAAAAATTAATAGTATTTGTAAATTTGATTTTGTAGATCATGTAAAGTCAAAAAATATTGATCAAAACAATATAGATTTAATATTAGAATTAATAGGAATTGATTATTTAAAAAATAATAATAACTATGAGATTAATTTAATATTCAATAATAATGCTCATATTTCATTGAAGTCAGAGATGATTGAAGTAAGACTAGAGGATCAAAACGAGATTAAATAATGGTGAAAATACTAAATGGTAATACTAGGAATTTCGACTTGGAATTAGAAAAATTTTTAACTAATAGAAAAAATCAAGTTAAATCTAACTCAGTATCAGTTACTAGAATTATTAATGATATTAAAAAACATGGAGATAAAGCTTTACTAAAATATGAAAAAAAATTTAATGATAATTCAATTATAGTTCCGTCTTCAAAAAAAATTTCCAACTCAATTAAAACTTTAGATAAAAAAGTGAAACATGCAATTAATATTGCTTATAATCGTATTTACAAATTCCATTCTTTGCAAAAATTTAAGAATATTTCTTATACCGATAAATTTAAAAATAAACTTGAGTATAAATATTTACCAATCAATTCTGTTGCAATATATGTGCCAGGTTCTACAGTTTCCTACCCATCAAGTGTTTTAATGAATGCCATTCCAGCTATTGTTGCAGGAGTAAAGAGAATAATTATGATTAATCCTGGAATTAAAGGAAAACAAAATCCAGCAGTTTTATATGCAGCAAGAAAATGTAAAATTAAAGAAATTTATTCTATTGGAGGACCTTCAGCGATAGCAGCTGTTGCTTACGGAACAAAAAAAATTAAATCTGTAAATAAGATAGTTGGTCCAGGCAATGCCTATGTAGCTGCAGCCAAAAAAGAAGTATTTGGAGATGTTGGAATCGAAGGAATGACAGCAGGACCTTCTGAAGTTACTATTGTATGTGATAAATATTCAAATCCAGAATGGGTCGCCAGTGATTTAATTGGTCAAGCAGAGCACGACCCTTTAGCACAATGTATTTTAATCTCTAAAGATAAAAATTTGATTTCTAAAGTAAAGTATGAAATTTTTAAACAGCTTAAAGAAATTCCTAGAGGGTCAGTTGCCAAAAAAAGTTTAATGGATAATGGAATTTTAATTTATGTTAACTCTGATAAAAAGATTGTAGAAATTGTTAACAATATTGCGCCAGAGCATTTAGAATTGAATATTAAAAACTATAAATCATTTATTACTAGAATAAAAAATGCAGGGTCAATTTGTCTAGGTAAGTATGCAGTTATGGCTATGACAGATTACAATGTTGGAACAAACCACATATTACCAACCAATGGTTCTGCAAAATATTCTTCAGGAATTAGTGTTAATGAATTTTATAAAAGGATTTCATATATTAACTTATCAAAAAAGGGTATTGAAAGTCTTGGACCATCAGTTATAACTCTTGCAAATTATGAGGGATTAGCAGGACATGCTCTCTCAGTAAAAAAAAGAATTAGGAGAAAATAAATTTGTCAAAGCAAGACTTACTTGAATTTAAAGGTAAAGTTACCGATTTATTACCAAATGCTATGTTTAGAGTTCAACTAGAGAATGGTCATATCGTTACAGCACACACAGCAGGTAAGTTAAGAAAGAATAGAATTAGAGTATTACAAGGTGATAATGTAACAGTTGAAATGACACCTTATGACCTTACAAAAGGCAGAATAATCTTTAGAGGTTAAATTTTGCCTCGGTAGCTCAGGAGTAGAGCAGAGCCCTGAAAAGGCTTGTGTCGGAGGTGCGAATCCTTCCCGAGGCACCACCAAAATATCTTGAAATTCACTAAAAAGAAATTAACTTCTAATAATAATAAATAACAAAAGGACTAAGAAATAAGATGAGCACGTTAAAAGGAACAGTTAAGTGGTTTAATGGGAAAAAAGGATTTGGCTTCATCGAGAGAGAAGACAAAGAAAAAGATGCATTTGTTCATGCTTCTGC
>CACECY010000012.1 GCA_902558205.1 uncultured Pelagibacteraceae bacterium
ATTCTCAAAACTATATACAAAATTTATTAGCTGCCATAACAACTATTAGTTTGTTTTTTGATTTAAGAAATATATCCAA
This sequence comes from uncultured Pelagibacteraceae bacterium, assembly GCA_902558205.1. Classification (GTDB taxonomy): domain Bacteria; phylum Pseudomonadota; class Alphaproteobacteria; order Pelagibacterales; family Pelagibacteraceae; genus Pelagibacter. The sequence goes on from CACECY010000012.1 coordinate 80, forward strand.
AAATATTTTTTTAAATTTTAAAACTCCCGTTGGTCGTGGTGACTTTTCTAAATTAAAATTTAGAAATAAGATTATTAATTTCATTGATGAGAGTTACAATTCAAATCCATTATCATTGAAAAATGCTTTAAATAATTTTAGTAAAATGAAAATTAAGAAAAATACTAAGCATGTTTTACTTGGAGATATGCTTGAATTAGGTGAGAGCTCAATAAGTCATCATAAATCCATAGCAAAAATTATAAATAAATTGGATATTCATCAAGTCCATGTTTTTGGAAAAGACATTAGAAAAACTTATGAACTCTTAAAAAAAAATAAACAAGGAGTGATTATAAGAAATCTTTCAAGAATTAATGATTTAATTTTAAAAATGTTGAATACCAATGATTATTTAATGATAAAAGGATCCAATTCCACTGGCCTTTTTAAACAATCCCAATTATTAAAATTAAATAGATTTTATGCTTTATAGTTTTTTATTAGAATTTGTTGATATTTTTAGTTTTTTAAATGTTTTCAAATATATTACATTTAGGGTTGGTTTAGCTGTATTTACTTCATTAATTATAGTTCTAATAATTGGTGGACCATTTATTAAAATGGTATCTCAAAATAAATTTGTAAATCCTATTAGAGATGATGGGCCAGAAGATCATATAATTAAAAAAATTGGTACTCCAACAATGGGGGGGCTTGTTATTTTAATTGGAATAATTCTATCTGTCTTGATGTGGGCAGACATTAAGAATATATACATATTATTTATCTTGTACATTTTAGTTTCATTTGGATTACTTGGAGCTATTGACGATTATAAAAAAATTAAAAATAATAATTCGAATGGAGTATCTCTTAAATTTAAATTATTAAGTCAAATAATTATTGCAACAATTGGAATTTGTTTTTTAACTTACTATTTAGATTATAAAGAATTTACAAATTTGTACTTTCCATTTTTTAAAGATCTATTTATAAATCTTGGTTGGTTTTTTATACCATTTTCACTTTTTGTAATTATTGGAGCATCAAATGCAGTAAATTTAACAGATGGTTTAGATGGTCTAGCAACTGTTCCTGTTATATTGGTTGCAGCATGTTTTGCTTTTATAAGCTATGTTTCGGGTAATATAATTTTTTCAGAATACTTACAAATTATCTATTTAGATGGAACAGGTGAAATTGCAATTTTTTGTGGCTCGATTATTGGATCTTGTTTAGGATTTTTATGGTTTAATGCTCCACCAGCAAAAATATTTATGGGAGACACTGGATCATTATCACTTGGTGGTTCTCTTGGTGCTATTGGGATAATTACTAAACATGAGATCGTTCTTGCAATAACAGGGGGACTTTTTGTTTTAGAAGCTATGTCGGTAATTGTTCAAGTAGTTTCATACAAACTGACAGGCAAAAGAGTTTTTAGAATGGCACCAATTCACCATCATTTTGAAAAAAAAGGATGGCCTGAGTCCACGGTTGTTATACGATTTTGGATAATTTCAATAATTTTAGCACTAATTGGTTTAGCTACACTTAAACTTAGATAATGAATGGAAATTCAAATATTTTTATAAAAAAAAATATTCTTATTTATGGGCTTGGTAAAAGTGGTCAATCATCTTTATCTTTTTTAAAAAAGAAAAAAAATAAAATTTACTTATATGACGATAACAAAAAGAATATATTTAATGCAAATCAAATTAAAAAAATTCCTTTAGATGCAATAATCATCAGTCCAGGCATAGATATAAACAAATGCAAACTAAGTAATTATTTAAAAGAAAATTTAGATATTATATATACTGACCTTGATGTATTTTATTCTTTTAATAAAAATCAATCTATTACAATTACAGGAACTAATGGTAAATCAACTACTTGCCGATTACTCTATGAAGTTTTAAAAAAGCAAAAATTTGATGTTAGACTTGGTGGAAATATTGGCAAACCAATATTGTCATTTAAAAAGTTTAACAAAAAAACTTTATTTGTAATTGAAGCTTCATCATATCAATTAGAATATAGCAAGCTGTTCAAATCTAAATATGCAGCAATATTAAACATTTCGCCTGATCATTTAGAGAGACATAAGACTGTTCAAAAATATGTGAATGCTAAATTTAAGTTACTACACAATCAAAGTAAAAATTCTTTTGGATTAATAAATAAAAATGATAATAGAATAATGTCTAAAATTAAAAAAAATAGATATCAAAGTAAAATAATTTTAGTTGATACTGCTTTAGAAAACAAATTTCTTAAAAAATTAGAAAATAAAAATTTTTTATCTAGATCAAATATAGAAAATTTATCTTTTGTTATTAAATTAAGTAAATTTTTTAAAGTTAGTAATAATAATTTAATCCAAGTTGTAAAAAATTTTAAGGGAATGAAGTACCGCCAACAAGTTATTTTTAAGAATAAGAGTGTGCAAATAATTAATGACTCAAAATCTACAAGTTATTCGTCATCAATTCCAGTCTTAAAGGAAAAAAAAAATATTTACTGGTTAATTGGAGGTATTCCTAAAAAAGGTGATAAATTTATTTTACCTAGAAATTATTATAAAGATATTAAAGGATATATTTTTGGAAGAAATCAGAAAAAATTTTTACTGGACCTTCAAAATAAGATTCAAATAAAAAGATTTTTGAATTTAAAAGATGCTTGGAACACATTATCTGAAGATATCAAAACTGATAAACTAAAAAAAAAAACCATACTGTTTAGTCCTGCTGCAGCATCGTTTGATAATTTTAAAAATTTTGAAGATAGAGGTAAATATTTTAATCAATTAGTAAAAAGATATAAAAGTGCTTAATAGTTTTTTTAATAATTTTTCTTATTATAAGTGGTGGAAAAATTTAGATAAATCAATCTTAACATTTATAATCACCTTTTTTTTAATCGGTTTGTTTTTTTCTCTTGTTTCAACTTCATTAATCGCTTCAGATAAATTAGACACAAATAGTTATTTTTTCTTTTTTAAACATTTATTATTTGTTTTATTTGGTTTAGTAATTATCTTCGTAATTTCCTTTTTAGAAAAAAATTTTTTATATAAAATCTCGATTTATATTTTTTTCATGACTTTAATTTTATTAATTTTAGTTCCAATAATTGGTGTTGAGGTTAAAGGCTCAAAAAGATGGATAGACTTATTGTTTCTTCCGAGAATACAACCAATTGAGTTCGTAAAACCTTTTTTTATAATAATGTTAGCTTTAATAATTTCTAATAAAAGTTTATCAAATTTAACAACCAAATTTATTTTTTCATTATTATTAACATTGTTGGTTTCTTTTTTATTAATTATACAACCTGATTTAGGTCAAACATTGTTAATTACTTTTAGTTGGCTGATGCTAATTTTTGTATCAGGTATCAATTTAATTTTACTATCATCAATCACAATTTTTGTTTTAACTTCTTTATTATACGCCACATTTAACGTTGCAAAATTTGAATATATAAAAAATAGGTTGCTGTCATTTTTTAACTCTGAAACTGGAACTCATAATTTTCAATCAGACAAAGCTATAGACTCAATTACTAGTGGTGGATTTTTTGGAAAAGGAATAGGTGAAGGCACTTTAAAAAATAGAGTGCCTGAAGCTCATACAGACTATATTATTTCTGTTATCTCTGAGGAATTTGGCGTTATTGCAATAATTTTGATATTAGTTTTATTTTTATCTTTTGTTTACTCAATATTTAAAAAGGTAGAAAATGAAAATGATGAAACTGCAAGATTAATCTTAATTGGTTCGAGTTGTCTGATATTGTTGCAATCAATGATACATATTGGAGTAAACATAAGATTGTTTCCCACAACAGGCATGACTTTACCTTTTTTGAGTTATGGGGGCTCGTCAATAATTAGTATTTCAGTATTTTCGGGCATAATCTTAAATTTGACAAAAAGAAAAGTTCAGATTTAAAAGTGAAAAAGATATTAATAACTACTGGTGGCACAGGTGGACATGTAATCCCAGCTCAAATAATCAAAGATCATTTAGCGGATGATTTTGAAGTATTTTTTTCAACAGATTTTAGAGGATTGAAATACTTATCTACAAATTCCAATAGGACAGTACTAATAGATACTCCCAAGTTAAATTTAAGTTTTTACCTTCCATTTAGAATTATAAAATTAATATTTTTGGTATTCAAATCATTAATTTTATTAAAAAAAAAAAAGATAAAAAAAATCATTTCAATTGGCGGATACATGTCTTTACCTGTAATAATTTCAGCTATAATATTAAAGTTACCTATTTTTCTTTTAGAGCCAAATTTAGTTCTAGGTAGGGGAAATAAATTTTTTTTAAAATTTGCAAAAAAGATACTTTGTTATTCAAATAAATTAACTAATTTTCCCAAAAAATACTTTAAAAAAATTGAAATTATAAAACCGCTAGTTTCAAAAAATTTTTATGAATTACATAAAAAAGAAAAATCTGATGATAAATTTTGCTTCTTAATATTTGGAGGCAGCCAAGGAGCAAAAATTTTTGATAATATATTTGTAGAAATTATTTCAAAAATTTCTAAAAACTTTTCAATTAAAGTAATTCAGCAAACAAATAAAGAGAATATTAAAAATTTAAAAAACATTTATAATTCTTTTGGTATTGAAAATGTCATTTTTGATTATGATCAAGATTTAGCCAATCTAATACATATTTCAGATTTATGCATTACTAGAGCTGGAGCAACTTCATTGGCAGAAATTTCTTTTTTAGAGGTACCTTTTATAGCCATACCTTTGCCTACATCTAAAGATGATCATCAAATGAAAAATGCAGAATATTATGAAAAAAAAGGATGTTGTTGGATTTTAGATCAAAATAAACTTAAAAAAGATGAACTAACTAATTTTTTTATTAATTTATTAAAAGATAAAACTAAATTACTTGATAAAAAGAAAAATTTACAAAAAATTAATTATATGAGTTCATGGAAAAAAATTAATAAAGAATTAAAAATAATATTTAATGAATATTAATATAGCAAAAAAAGAAATAATACATTTTATAGGTATTGGTGGTATTGGAATGAGTGGTTTAGCCCTAATAATGAAAGGTCAAGGGTTTAATATTCAAGGTAGTGATATCAATAACAATAAAAATATTGATCGATTGAAAAAAGATAAAATTAAGATTTATTTAAACCAGTCAAAAAAAAATCTTAAAAATGTAACAATGACTGTTGTATCTTCAGCGATAAAAAAAACGAATCCAGAAATAGTTGAGGCTAAAAGAAAAAAAATCCCAATAATTAAAAGAGGAGCAATGTTAGCCAGCATTGTATCTTTAATGAAAAACATTGTTGTTGTTGGTTCTCATGGTAAAACAACAACAACCTCTTTAATTACATCAATTTTTCAAAAGACAAAAATTGATCCAACAATAATTAATGGTGGAGTAATAAATTCTATCAAAAATAATGCAAAGTTGGGTAAAAGTGATTGGTCAGTTTTAGAAGCTGATGAGTCAGATGGAAGTTTTGTACATATCTCTCCAACTTATTCCATTGTAACTAATATTGATAGAGAACATATGGATTTTTATAAATCTATAAAAGATTTAAAAGATCATTTTATCAAATTTATAAATAAAACTCCTTCATTTGGAAAATCATTCATTTGTAATGATGATCAGATAAATAGAGAGATAATAAAAGTGATTAAAAATAAAAATTTTTACACATATGGTCAAAAGGAAGATTCAAATTTTGTTATAAAAAATATCAAACAAAACAAATTTTTTTCTAAATTTGATCTTCAAATAAAATTACCAAATAAAAAAGTCCAAAATATTAAGAACTTAAAGATACCATTACTAGGTATACATAATATTAGAAATGCAGTTGGTGCAATTGTTGTGGCACTCGATATTGGAATACCTATTTCAAATATCAAGTCAGGTTTAGTAAGTTTTAAAGGCGTTCAAAGAAGATTTAATAAAATCTTTTCATATAATAATATTGATTTTTATGATGATTATGCACATCACCCAACTGAAATTAAAGTTGTGTTAGAAGGAATTAAAAAAGTTTTTAAAGGATTTGAAAAAATTTGTATATTTCAACCTCATAGAATTTCTAGGCTAAAAGATCTTAAAAAAGAATTTACTTATGCATTTAAAGATGCGGATACAGTTATACTGTGTCCAATTTATTCAGCAGGGGAAAGAATAAAATTAGGTTTTAGTTATGATGACTTTGCTCGTGAAATTATTAAAAATTCTGATGTAAAAATTTTTATGGTTCAAAATAATAATCAACTAGCAAAATACCTAAAACAAAACATGTATGGTAAAAAAATAGTTGTTGGAATGGGAGCTGGCTCAATCTCTAATTGGATTAAAGATTTACCAAATTTAATGAAGTGAAAATAGATAATTTAAAAAAATTGCTCAAAGAATTTGAAAATGACATTATTTTCAATGCTGATTTGAAGAAAAAAAATTGGTTTAATATCGGTGGAAAAGCAAAAGTTTTTTATAAACCTGCTGAATTAAAGGATCTTATTAAGTTTTTAAAAGTTTTAGATAACAAAGAAAAAATTTATACTATTGGAGCAGGATCTAACACTCTGATTACAGATGAGGTGTTTAATGGAGTGGTAATAAAACTTGGAAAAAATTTTAATCGCCTTTCATCATTATCTCCTGAAATAATTATATCCGGTGCAGCAGTTTCTGATAAAAAATTGTCAGAATTTGCAGCTGATAATGATTTAAGTGGATTTGAATTTTTATCCTGTATACCAGGAACTGTAGGCGGGGGGATTAAAATGAACGCAGGTTGTTTTGGAAATGAAATAAAAGATATTTTAATATCAGTACAGGTGATTGATAAAATTGGAAATGTATCATCAATACCTTCAAACAAAATTAATTTTGATTATAGAACAAACAATTTATCTGAGGATCTAATTTTTTTAAGTGCGTCATTTAAAGGAAAAAAAAAGGACTCAAAAAATATTTTAAAAACAATGAAGGAATTAAAAGTTAAAAAAGATAATAACCAACCAACAAAAATTAAAACTAGTGGTAGTACATTTAAAAACCCAACAAATAAAACAAAAAAAAAAGTTTGGGAGTTAATCAAGGAGTCCACCCCATCTGATATAAGTTTCGGAGATGCTTGTATTTCAAAAAAACATTCAAATTTTTTTATAAACAGAGGAAATGCTACTTTTAATGATATGAAAAAATTAATTGAATATGTTGAACAAAGAGTTTTTGAGAAAACTGGCATTAAAATAGAAAAAGAAATTAAAATTTTAGAAAATTGAAAAAAAAAATTCTTATAATTTCTGGTGGTTATTCAAAAGAGAGAGAAATAAGTCTCCAAACTGGCGAACAAGTTGCAAAAGAATTAAAAAGTAATGGATATTTAATAAAAATTTGTGAACCAAATTATGATTTATATAATTTAGCTAAAAGTTTTAAACCCAATATTATATTCAATGCTTTACACGGGCAATATGGCGAAGATGGGTATATTCAAGCAATTCTAGAAAATATCAAAATTCCATATACTCATTCAGGAGTTCTTGCTTCTGCAAAAGCTATGGATAAAGAAATATCAAAAAAAATATTTATTAAAAATAATATACTAACTCCGAAATTTATTAAATTTTCTATGGATGATCCTTATCGTGAATTAGATAATAAGATTAAAAAAAAATTTGGATATCCAGTTGTTATTAAACCATTGAACGAGGGATCTAGCGTAAATGTTTATATTTGTAATGAAAAAAATTTAAAACAAAAGTTACGAAAGCTAAAGTCATATAAACAAATTCTTATCGAAGAATTTATTCCTGGTCGAGAAATTCAGGCTGCAATTTTAGGGAAACGAAAATTAGGAGCAATTGAGTTAAAACCAAAAAGACAGTTTTATGATTACACAGCGAAGTACAACTCTAAAGCAAAAACAGAACATATCATTCCAGTTAATTTAAAAAAAAAAAAATTTAATGAATTAATGAAAATTTCTCAAAAAGTTCATGATTTACTTGGCTGCAGAGGTGTAACAAGATCTGACTTTAAATTTTATAAAAATAAATTTTATCTTTTAGAAATAAATACACAACCAGGAATGACTAAACTTTCCTTAGTTCCAGAAATATCAGCCTATAAAGGCATAAATTTTATAAACTTATTAAAGTTAATTCTCAAAGATGCAGAAACAAATAAGTAAAAAAATTTTTCTATACTTATTTATATTTTTATTTTTGGGCACACCAAACAATAAAATGTTATTAGAACTTAATATAAAAGATAGTAATGGTTTTGAAATATCAAGCCTAAGTAAGTTTGATGATAAAGAGATTGTCAAAGAATTATCAAATCATAAACATGAAAATCTATTCTTACTAGAAAAAGAAAAAATTAAAAAAATCATAAAAAAAAATAAGATAATTGAAAATTATAATATTTATAAAAAATATCCATCAGACTTGGTTGTAAATTTTGAAAAAACTGAATTACTTGCTTTGACGCAAATGGATGGTGTGTATTTTTATATTGGTTCAAACGGTAATTTAATTGAAGTTAAAGATTTTGAAATAAATTTACCAATGATTTTTGGAAATTTTGATTTAGTAGAATTTTTAAAATTAAAAGATTTAATTGATGAATCTTTTTTTGATTTTTATGACATCAAAAATTTATATTACTATAAATCTAAACGATGGGATATTGAGACTAAAAATGGGCTATTAGTAAAATTACCTGCAAATGATTTAAGTGAATCTTTTCGAGTATTTATTAAAATAATTAACGATACCAAATTAAAGAATATTCAAATGATAGACCTCAGACAAAATAATCAAGTTATTATAAATGGATGACTCAAAAAAAAAATTTTTTTTTATAATTCATCCAAAATACTATGCTCTTCATATTATTTGTGATGACAACGAAATATTATATGAAAAAAAGTTATTTCATGATGGCTTAGATTTTGAGAATAATTTGATAAATCTAAAAAAATTCCTAGATGATAATATTTTTAATATAGAAAAAAAATTTAGTCTTTATGTCAATGATATTTATTTAATAATCGATGATAAAGATTTTATTAATATTGATGTGTCTTTAATCAAAGATTTTGAATATTTATTATCAGACTTTAAATATATTCAAAACGATCTACAAAATATTAAGGATAGCGTATTAAAATCAAATTTTGATTATGAATTAGTACATATGGTTATTAACAAATTCATTACAGATAAAAATGAATATTTTGAATTACCTGACAGTATTGATCAAAAAAATCTTTTTTTAGAAATAAGATTAATATGCCTTAAAAAGGAAAGATTATTTAATTATAAAAAAATGTTTTTAAATTACCAAATTTCAATTAAGAAAACCTTGAATTATAGATATATAGACTCTTTTAAAACAGATCAGATGATAAACACTTCTTTGATAGCTAGTAGACTAATTAATGGAATGAATAAAAATGAAATAAATTTCATGAAGAGACGCCCAAAAAACATAGGTTTTTTTGAAAAATTTTTCAAATTTTTTAATTAAAACTGTATTTTAATGTAACATTTGTTGTTTTTCATAATAAATAAAAAAATAATAAAAATATTTCGTGTCATTATTAACTCAAAAAACAATTCAAAAAGACGTAAAAATCCAAGGAATAGGTCTTCACAGTGGTAAAACAGTTAATTTATGTCTTAAGAGTTCAGAGCCGGACACAGGTATTATTTTTAAAAGAGTTGACTTAGAAACTAATAATTTAGTTTATCCAAATTTTGATAACGTCTCTAATACATCTTTGAATACAACAATATCAAATGAGTATGGTGTTAAAGTTTCAACTATTGAACATTTGATGGGAGCACTTTTTGGTTTAGGAATAGACAATTTATTAATTGAAATTGATAATGAAGAAGTTCCAATTTTAGATGGGTCAGCTAGAGAATTTATAAAACAAATTTTATCCTCTGAAATTAAAACAAGCAATAAACCAATTAAGATAATCAAGATAAATAAATTTGTAGAATTTCGAGATGGTGAAAGGTTTATAAGTATAGAGCCTTCTAAAGCTTGTTTAGATATTGATTTTGAATTGAAATATAAAAATAGCCTTATAGGAAATCAAAGGAATAAAATTAATGTTTATGAAGATGATCTTTCTGAAGTTTTTGACTCTAGAACATTCTGCTTATATGAGGATATCGAGGCAATTAAAAAAATTGGCTTAGCTAAAGGTGGAAGTTTGGATAATGCAATTGTAGTAAAAGATACTGAGGTGTTAAACAAGAGTGGTTTAAGAAATTCAAAAGAATTTGTAAATCATAAAATTTTAGATTGTATTGGGGATTTGTTTACAAGCGGATATAGAATCATAGGAAGTGTAAAGTGCTCACAGGGGGGGCATTATTTGACTAATCAGCTATTAAGAAAAGTTTTTAAAAATATTGAAAATTTTTCTATTGTTGAAATTCAAGAAAGAAATTTACCACATACCATTATTAATAAAAGTTTGTTAAGATCTATAGCTTAATAATTATTAATCTTTATAATCAATTAATTTAAAATATGAGTAAAATAAAACTAATTTTAATTTTATTGATAATTTTTAATGCTTGTTCAAAACAAGAAGTTAAAACTCCTACTATTAAAGAGACAAAACAAGATTTAGAAGTAATAACAGCTTACAAAGAAGCTTATAAAGCAATAGAGCAAGGTGACCCATTTTTTGCTGCTAAGAAATTTTTAGATGCAGAGCTATTATTTCCACAATCAGAATGGGCACCCAGGTCTGCATTGATGGCTTCTTATGCATATTATCTTCAAAATTATTATTCTGAGGCATTAGAAAATTTACAAAGATATTTAAAAACTTATCCAACAGATAAAAGTCATGCATATGCACATTATTTAATTGCAATTTGTTATTATGAGTCAATTGAAGATGAAAAAAGAGATACTGGTCCATTAATTAGATCAAGAGAGAAGTTTAATTACCTTATTGAAAATTATCCTAATTCTGATTTTTCATTAGATGCAAAATTTAAATTAGATTTAATTAATGATATCTTAGCATCTAAAGAAGTTTATTTAGGTAGACATTATATGAAAAAAGGTAAGTGGATTGCTGCGATGAACAGATTTAAGGCAGTAATTGATTTTTATAATGATACGGTATTTATTGAAGAAGCACTTCATAGATTAGTAGAAATTAATTATAAGCTAGGTTTAGAGGAAGAGTCACAAAAATATGCAAATATTCTTGGATATAATTATCTCTCAAGTGAGTGGTACAAAAAATCTTATAAAGTTTTCAATAAAAACTATAAAATAAAACAAAATAAAACCATTGTTAAAGATAAGAGAGGTATAGTAGAAAAATTTAAAAAACTCTTTGATTAAAATGAGTGAAATAAAAATAAAAAAAAAATATTTTGATAAAGTCAAATTAATTAACCATTATAATAAAAAATACTTTGATGGAAATATATCAGAAATTAGTGACGCAGATTATGACTTATTAAAAAAAGAAATAATTTTATTAGAAAAAAAATATTCGTTTTTAAAACATAAAGACTCTCCCTCAAAAAAAGTAGGGTATAAACCCTCTAAAATTTTTAAAAAAATTTCACATAGAGTTCCCATGTTATCTTTGGGAAATGCATTTAGTGAGGAAGATCTTCTTAATTTCGAAAAAAAAATACTAAATTTTTTATCACAAAATAATGATTCACATATTGCTTACTCAGCTGAACCAAAAATTGATGGTATTTCAGCCTCATTAACATATGTCAATGGAAAATTGAAATATGGATTGTCCAGAGGAGATGGTAAGGAGGGCGAGGATATAACTTCAAATTTAGCCACCATAAAGGATATTCCTAAAATTATTCATTCAAAAGATTTTCCAGAAGAAATTGACGTTAGGGGAGAAGTTTTTATAAGAAATAGTGATTTTAACAGTTTAAAAGAAAAATTTGCAAATCCAAGAAATGCAGCATCAGGTTCATTGAGACAAAAAAATCCTGAGGATACAAAAAGAATACCCTTAAAATTCATTGCTTATACCTTTGGCTTTCAAAAAGGATTAAATGTAAATAACCAACATGATTATTTGAATAAGTTGAGTGAATGGGGATTTAAAACTAATCCTTTAAATAAATTGATTACTGGAATAGATAAATTGATCAAAAATTATGATGAAATTGAAAAAAAAAGAACAAACTTAGATTTTGATATAGACGGCATAGTCTATAAGGTGAATGACTTTACTTTACAAAAAAGATTAGGATATGTAGCAAATGCCCCAAGGTGGGCTATAGCACATAAGTTTTCTTCAAACAAAGCAATTTCTGAAATCAAAGATATAGATATTCAAATAGGAAGGACAGGAGCTTTGACACCTGTTGCAAAAATAAAGCCCATAAATATTGGAGGAGTGTTGGTTTCAAATGCCACGTTACATAATGAGGATGAAATAAATAGAAAAGATATAAGAGTTGGAGATACAGTAACTGTTGAACGTGCAGGAGATGTTATTCCACATATTCTATCTGTTGATATCAAAAAAAGACCAAAAAATTCTAAACCATTTGTTTTCCCACAAAATTGCCCCTCTTGTGGATCAAAGACAATTAAGGAATTTAATTCAATCACCAAAAAAAAAGATGCAGTAAGGAGGTGTTCAAGTGAAGGATATGATTGTGATAAAATTTCTATAGAAAAATTAAAACATTTTGTTTCTAAGGAAGCTTTTAATATTGATGGCTTTGGAAAAAAAATAGTAGAGAGTTTTTGGAAATTAAATTTGATAAAGTTTCCTCAAGACATATTTCTATTGGATTATAAGAAAATTGAAAAATTAGAGGGTTGGGGAAAATTATCTGTTGAAAATTTGAGACACTCTATAAATGAAAAAAAAAATATTTCTTTTGAGAGATTTATTTATGCGCTAGGTATTAGACACATAGGTCTAGAGAATGCTAAACTTTTATCCAAGTATTTTGGAACATTTTCAAAATTTAAAGATTTGTCAAAAAATAACAAATTTAATGAACTTATGAATATTGATGGCATTGGAGAAACTCAAGTTAATTCAATTAAGAACTTTTTTTCTAATAAAATGAATTTAATAGTTTTAAATGAGTTAGAGAAAATTTTATCCATCAGTAATGCGTTAAAAAAAAGAAAAAAGGGTTTGCTAAATAATAAAACTTTTCTAGTTACAGGAAAGCTTAATGGTATTAGTAGAGCAGAAGTAAAATTTTTAATTGAGGAAAATTCAGGAACAACAGTTAGTGGTGTATCAAAAAAATTGAATTATTTGATTATTGGTGAAAAACCAACAAAAAGAAAAGTTATAAATGCTAGGGAACTTAACATCAAAATAATTGACCAAGTTCAATTTTTAAAAATGTTAGATAAAACTAGCTAACCATTTTTTTTCTGAAGACTTCAAGTAAGGTGAAATCTTTGAATATACTTCAAGGTGATATTTGAATAAGTAGTTTTTTTCTGATGTGTTTAAAATATCAAAATTTATTAAATCTTTTTCAATAGGTGCTAAAGTTAAATTTTTAAAATAAGTTTTATTTTTCATTCTTTTTACATACACTAAATTTTCAATGCGAATTCCAAATTTGTTTTTTTTATAATAACCTGGTTCATTACTTAAAATCATACCTTCTTTTAATTTGATATTATTAAATTTTGATATGGATTGAGGTCCCTCATGAACATTAAGAAAAAAACCAACTCCATGCCCAGTACCATGTGCATAATCTAAATTATTTTTTTTAAGATATTTTCTAGCTCTTAAGTCTATTTTTTTACCATTATCATCTTTTTTTAAATTTGTTAAAACTACAGCGATATGACCTTTTAAAACATACGTAAATATATTTTTAATATTTTGACTTGGTTTTGAAAAGCAGACAGTCCGAGTTACATCTGTTGTTCCATATTTATATTGCCCACCTGAGTCACATAAAAAAATATCTTTATTATTAATAATTTTACAATTATTTTTATAAGCTCGATAATGAACAATTGCTCCATTTTTTCCTGATCCAGCAATTGTATCAAAGCTAGGATAAAGATAATTTTTATTCATTCTTCTAAATTTTTCTAGTTTATTTTGAGCATCCACTTCTGTAATTTTTTTTTGATTAACATTTTTTATCCAAAATAAAAATTTTGTTAAAGCTACCCCGTCCAATTCATGGGCCTTCTCCATATTATTGATTTCAATTTTATTTTTAATTGATTTTAAAAGATAAGTTGGATCTTTTTTTTTTAAAATTTTGAATTTAGATTTAATAATATCTTCAAAGTAAATAGAACAAGAATTTTCATCTATAATAAAATTTTTACCTTTTAAACTTAAAACTTTTTTTGGAAATTCGTTAATATCAATAATTTGATTTAATTTTACTATTTTATCTTTCAAAATTTTTTTACATTTTTTAATTTTAGCTATTAAAATTATTTTTTTTGATTTGCTAATTATCAACCTACAATTAGGAATTGGACTATTAGGTACATCACTGCCTCTAATATTTAGGATCCATGCAACATTTTCCGGTGCACTTATAAATATAAAATCAGATTTATTTTTTTTGAGATAACTAGAAATTTTATCTAATTTAGAGTTTGAACTTTCTCCTACAATATTTTTTTTAAGTGAAAAAAAAATAGATGAGTCATTTATTTTTTTTTTTTCAATTTGATCAATTAAATTTTCATTAATCAATTTGACTTTATTATGTTTTAAAAAATAATTTTTGATTTGTTTACGAGTAAAAAGTTTAGGGTCAATACCTAGTTGAAGATTTCTGAACAAATTACAATTAAGTAATTTTTCAAAATTTATAATCTTAAAGTTATTTCCAGACTCTATTTGACTTTGGATAGTGTATCTACCATCGGTGAATAAATAATTCTTTTTTTTTAAGATTACAGCAAGTCCTGCTGAACCACTAAAATTTGATATTATTTTTAATCTATTTATTTTAGAATATTCGGTAAAAAAATCGTCATTTTTAGGAACAATGTAACCCTCAATACCGTACTGGTTAAATTTGCTTCTTAAAATTTTTATCTTTTTATTCATTTTATTTTATTCGTTTTTGATATCTTATCCATCCAGGACTTCTGTTTTCGTTATCAACTTCAAAATCTTGATTAAATTCAAAATCTTCTAGTTCGTTTTTATCTTCATCAAAAAAAGAATTTTTCTCTAGATAGTCATTTGGTAGTTCATCAATAAATCTTGAGGACATACTATCAATCCAATCTCCTTGATAAAATCTGCTCATTGAAAATGAAATTAACGCCTTTTTTTTGGCCCTTGTAATTCCAACGTAAGCAAGTCTTCTTTCTTCTTCTAATCCGCTTTGTCCTTTTTCCTCAATTGATTTTTGATGAGGAAACAGGCCTTCTTCCCAACCAGGTAAAAAAACCACATCAAACTCCAAACCTTTTGCTGCATGCATAGTCATCATATTTACTTTTTGACCTTCCCAGTCTTGATCTATTGATGTGGCTAATGAAACATGTTCTAAAAAACTCTCAAGAGTATCAAATTCCTTCATCGCGCTCAGTAACTCTTTTATGTTTTCAAGTCTATTCTCATTCTCAGTATCTTTTTTATTTTTAAGCATCGCAGAATATCCAGATTCATCCAAAATTATTTGTAATAATTTTGTGTGATTTATTTTTTTAATCTCCAAATCATTTCTCCATTTTGAAAGAGAGTTTAAAAAAAATGAAAGTCCTAATTTCGTTTTTGGTTTTATAAGATTTTGTTCAATCATTTTTCTTGATGCAAACTCAAGATTTGTAGAATTTTTTTTAGCAAATTCATGAATTTGTTTTAATGTATTATCACCAATAGATCTTTTAGGATTATTTACAATTCTTTCAAAAGCTAGATCATCTCTATTTTGATGAACAATTCTTAGATAAGCTACACAATCTTTAATTTCAGCTCTCTCATAAAACTTTGTTCCTCCCAAAATTCTATATGGCAATCCAATCTTTAAAAATCTTTCTTCAAATTCTCTTGTTTGGAATATTGCTCTCACAAGTATTGCAACATTATTTAATGAATATTTTTTTTTAATTTTTTCAATTTCATCTGAGACACCAATTGCTTCATCTTTTCCATTTTTATAACAATTTAGATCTATTAAATCTCCTTCTTCCATAGTTGTTTTTAATGTTTTACCAACCCTATTTTGATTATTAGAGATTAATTGCGATGCAACAGATAGAATGTTTTGTGTAGACCGATAGTTTTGTTCAAGTCTAATGATTTTTGTATTTTCATAAGTTTGATCAAATTCTAAAAAATTTTTTATTTCAGCACCACGCCAGCTATAGATTGATTGATCATCATCTCCCACACAACAAAGATTTTTATTTTTTTCTGCTAATAAATTTAACCATCTACTTTGTATGAAATTGGTATCTTGATATTCATCGACTAATATATATTTAAAATTTCTTGAATATATTGTTCTTATATCTTGATTTTTTTCAAAAATTTTTACCACATGTAAAATTAAATCACCAAAGTCACATGTGTTTAAGTCAGTAAGTTTTTGTTGATAAATTTTGTAAACAGGCAAGATTGTTTTTTCATAAATATCTTTATTATTTATAATTACTTCACTTGGATATTGTCCCTTATTTTTCCATTTATCAATTATAGCAAGTATAAACCTTGGTGATAATTGTTTAACGTCTATGTTTTCTGCTTTACAAATATTTTTAATTAACCTTATTTGATCATCAGTATCTATAATTGTAAAATTTGAATTTAAATTTACAGCACTTGCATGTTTTCTTAATAATTTTGCACATATTGAGTGAAAGGTTCCTAGCCACGATATTCCAGTTGCTGTTGTACCAAGTATTTTACTTACTCTTAATTGCATTTCTTTTGCAGCTTTGTTAGTAAAAGTAACTGCCAA
>CACECY010000013.1 GCA_902558205.1 uncultured Pelagibacteraceae bacterium
TAGTGAAAAAGAAATATTCCTAAAAAAATTAATATTAAATCTGATACTGAACAAACAAAACAAACCAAAAAGATATGTTGTTTTTTTAAACCTTGCTCTATTACAAAGATATTTTGTGCACCAATGGCCAAAATAAGACTAAGTCCAGTAAAGAATCCTATTACTAGGTATTCCATTTAAGGCTTAGATTATTCTGCGTTAGCAGTTAGTGTCTTAATTTCTAAAATATTTTCGTTAGGATCTTTAACAAAAAAAGTTTCTTGCTCATACTTTGTGCCTTTAAATCTTAAATAAGGCTCATCATAATATTTCGCACCTTTTTCCTTTAATCTCTTTTTAAGAGTATCAAAATCTTTTCTTGATAAATGTACTCCAAAGTGAGGCACAGAAACATTTCCCATATCCACATCATGTCTTTCATTATCTAGTTTATGCTCACTAGCATGAAGTGTTAATTCATTTCCCCAAAAATCAACATCAGCCCATTCTTGAGCAGAATTATCAAGTCTACAACCGAGTGTTTCACTGTAAAATTTTTTTGCTGTTTCTAAATCTCCACAAGGAATAGCCAAATGAAAACAATTTGTATTTTTATACATTTTAACCCTCTTTAAATTACGTATTTGATAACTATATAAGGTATATACTTTTTATTATCAACTGTTAGAAAACTCAAAAAAATATGAATGATTTTTTGCAATCTATAATTGATCGTGATCCTGCGGCAAAATCTAAGTTAAGCTTAATCTTGACTTACCCAGGTGTGAAGGCAGTTTTTTTTCATAGAATTGCAAATTTTTTTGCTACAGCTAAATTTAATTTAGTCGCAAGAATTATCTCACAATTTTCTAGATTTTTAACTGGAATAGAAATTCATCCAAAAGCAAAAATTGGAAAAAATTTATTTATTGATCACGGTATGGGAGTAGTAATTGGCGAAACATCTAAAATTGGAGATAATGTAACTATTTACCATAATGTTACATTGGGTGGAATTGCTCCAAGTATAAATTCTAACGATCAAAGGAATATGAAAAGACATCCAACCTTAGAAGATAATGTTGTCGTTGGTTCGGGTGCACAAATACTAGGGCCTATTATAGTTGGTAAAAATTCTTTGATTGGTTCAAATTCAGTTGTAACAAAGAATGTACCTGAAAAATCCGTAATGGCTGGTATTCCTGCTAGAAGAGTTGGCGATGCTACAAAAGGATTTAAACCTTATGCTGTAACAGATGAAGATAAAGAATAATGAAAAATACAAAAAATAATTTCATCGACTCAATTGGAAATACTCCTTTAATAAAATTAAAAGCTGCATCTGAAATTACTGGATGTAATATTTATGGTAAAGCTGAGTACTTAAATCCAGGTGGATCCGTAAAAGATAGAGCGGCTCTAGCTTTAATTAAAGATGCACAAGAAAAGAGGCTTATATCAGAAGGTGGAATTGTTGTTGAAGGAACTGCAGGAAATACTGGTATTGGATTATGTCTTTTAGGAAATTCATTAGGTTATAAAACAATAATTGTAATGAATGATAATCAAACACAAGAAAAGAAAGACACATTAAGAAATATTGGTGCTGATTTAAGATTAGTGCCACCTAAGCCATATAAAGACGATGGAAACTATGTAAAAGTTGCTGGTAAACTTGCCGAAGAGTTAAAAAGTACAAATAATAAAGGAGTAGTTTGGGCTAATCAATTTGATAACACTGCTAATGCCAAGGGGCATTATGAAACTACTGGTCCTGAAATTTGGGAACAAACAGATGGAAAAGTTGACGGATTTGTTTGTGCGTCAGGAACAGGTGGAACGATTGGTGGCGTTAGTAAATTTTTAAAAGAAAAAAATAAAGATATCAAAATTTATCTTTCAGACCCAACTGGTTCTGCTCTCTACAATCATATTATAAATGGAGAACTTAAAGCTGAGGGTGGATCAATAACAGAAGGTATTGGTTCAAGCAGAATAACTAAAAATTTTGCAGAGGCACAAATTGATGGAGCTTTTTCAATAAGTGATCAAGAGTCGTTACCAATACTTTATGATTTAATTCAAAACGAAGGATTGAGTTTAGGAACAAGTTGTGGAGTAAATATTGCAGGCGCAATTAGACTTGGAAAAGAACTTGGCCCAGGAAAAACAATAGTTACAATTCTTTGTGATAAATCAGATAAATACAACTCTAAGATGTTTAATAAATCATTTTTAAAGGAAAAAAACCTACCTATACCTAGCTGGCTATAATAACGCATATCAGCCATGTAACAAAACAGTTACATTTTTAGAATAATATTAATTAACATTGGGGCCTTATGAGAAAATATATTTTAATAATCTTATCTTTTTTTATCTTTAATCTTTCTCATGCAGGGATGAGTAACAACGATAAATCTAAAGCTTGGGAATGTAGTGGTATTTATATGGCTAACTACTTCTTGCCGTCTGGTGAACAATTTGAATATAGTATGAAAGAAAAATCAATGGCATCAGTAAAAGTGATGAAGTCTTATGCTCTTGAAGTTGGTATTTCAGAAAAAGAATGGGATGAAGGTGTAAACAAAGCTGTAGATAAACACTATGGTTCAAAATATGACAAAGCTAAAACTGAGGATTGTCATTCATTTATAGAATCATTTATTCCTGATGGTGCTGAAAGAGTAAAAAAAGTAGTTCAAACTTTATATTAATAAGAAGGAGCAAAAATGAAAAAAATAATAATAACTTTAACATTTACAATTATTTCTACAATGGCTCTTGCTAATTCGGGGAAATTTAATGCAAGCGGTATGGGATCTTGGGAAATGAATATCATGAACGCTGGTAATGGTAATATGGCAATTACTTATGATGGAAATGCAGGGCTAACAGATAAAGAGCCTAATAGTATATTTGATAAATCTACTATGAATTGTGTTGGAGGACTTACATTAGTAAGTGGAAAATTTGATGATGAAACAGGTATGTGCACTTTTTATTTAGCTGATGGTGAAAAAATATTCATGAATTACAAAGGTAAAGGCACTGGTGGTCAAGGAGGATCTGGAACTTTTAAAATTATTGGAGGAACTGGAAAATATGAAAAAATTTCAGGAACTGGTTTTTCTAGCAGACAGAATCTTAAAGGCAAAGAAGGATTTGCTCACTCAATGAATCAAATGAGTGGTGAGTACACATATTAAATTAATTGACGAAAGGAGAAAAAATGGAAAAAGAAATGTTAGTAGTAGCTAAATTAAAAGAAGGTACATTTGAAAAATTTATGGGTTTCATGCAATCGCCTGAAGGTTTAGCAGAAAGAGCAAAAGTAGCTGTAGTAGAAAAAACAATTGGTACAGTATCCCCAGATAAAGGCACTGTTATGTTCAAGATTTTTTGTACTGATGAACCTGCATTACATAAATTCATTGAAGGAACTGAAGTATCAAAACCTATCATGGATGCTGTGCTAGATAGCTATTCAATCTATGATTTAACAAAAGTAAAATAGGATAAATATGAAAAACTATATAGTAACACATACTTTTAAATCAAAAGAAGCTAAAGCTAAAATGATAGAAGTTACTGGATCAATGTCGATGGAAGACATGACTAAAGCAATGACTAGTGATAACGCAAAATGTCAAATGAGCTGGATCACGCCAGGTGATAACTTAACAATGTTTTGTTGGTGGAAAGGTACTGATCCTGATGCAATTAATAAACAGTTAGAATCTATGAACGATTTCTACGAACCTCATAAATTTGTTGAGTGTACGGATGATATTATAGATTTTAATGCTAAATAAAAAAAAAGATTAACAATGAAAGTAATTTATACAAGAACAATGAGAGTAAAAGATGATGGCCTAGGAAAAGCTATGGAAATTGGGAAAGGTTTAGCTGCTGTTAGAAAAAAACATTATCCTAACCATGATGTTTATTTTTCTTTTCAAATGGGTGGAGACCCAAGAACAATTAGAGAAACTTTAATAGGACCTATGTTTGAAGGTGATAATGATGCTGACGCTAACATGTCTGCAGATCCTGAGTATATAAAACTTCAAGAGCAATTGAAAGAAGTTGCAATAGAAGGTACTATTGAAGATGAAATAAGACCAATATTTAGTTAAAGAATTTAAAATATGATAGAAAAATTTAATGGAATATTTTATTTAGCAGTTTTTATAATTCATTTTATAGGTTTTGCTTTTTATGGATTTAGATGTGTTTTCCAAACTAAATCCTTTTTAAATCAGTATGGTATTGATGATACTGGTGCAGGAATGGTTAGATTTTTTGGATCAATATTTTTTGGTTCTGTAGTTATGGCTATCTATGTTGGTTTCATTAGGCCTAATGGTTTAGAGGCAACTTGGGGATTCTTTAATCTTATATTCTTACAGAACTTATCAGCTTTTATAGTTGGTTTTTATAACACAAAGATAAACAAACTTGGTCATACAGATAAAACTTCAGATGAAGCAATATATGCACCGTTAGTTCTAACTATTTTAAGTGCTGTACTTTGTTACGGATTAGCTGATAAAATATACGTCTAAATAAAAGGAGAAGTTATGGCAGGAGTAGAAGTAAAGTCTTTCGAAAAAGCAGATGAGGTTAATGATAATTTTAATAATGCAAAAATAGAAGCTGTAAAAGTTGGAAACCAAAGGGTAATGAAACTTACTCTACAGCCTGGATGGAAATGGTCAAAGGATATTAAACCAACAGTTGGAGGTGATAGCTGTCAAGCAACACATCTTGGTGTAATTGTTTCAGGAGCTGTTTGTGCAAAACATAATGATGGAACTGAAATAACTTATAAAGCTGGAGATGCATATTCTATTCAACCAGGACATGATGGATGGGTAGTAGGAAATGAACCGGCTATTGTTTATGAGTTTCACGGAATGTGGGGTGAATAATGTCGATATTAAAAAGATATACCGATGCAATAGATAAAAAAGACGAAGCAACTATGAATGAGCTTTTGCATGATGATTTTAAGTTCACAATGCATAAATCTGGAAATTCTCTTGGAAAAGCTGACGTAATCAAATGGGCAATGAGTGGTGATATCAATCAAGATAAAGCGCGAATTGTTTACGAAAATGATGAAGTTGGTGTACACCATTCAATCGTTACTTTTAATGATGGAAATGTAGAAGCTGTAATGGCAGTTTATAGATATAAAGATGGAAAGATTACTAGTTTAGAAACTGGTGCTACTCCAATGTCTAAATAATGTTTCCAAAAAAATATTTTGATTTCATATTCATTTTGATTATGGGTTTTGGCATGAGTTTGCTCATGACACTTATAATTACTTATATAAATACTGGAATGGATAATGAATATATAAATAGATTTTTAAAAGCATGGTCAGTGAGTTTACCTATAGCGATTATAGCTGCACTTGTTCTTGGACCACCAATAAAAAAATTAGTAGATAAAATTACTAAATAATAATATTCTTTAATTTGTGAGTAACATAATTGCATATATAGTTCTTATAATTGCGGTTATTTTAGGTACTGCAGCAAATGGTTTTGCTAAAGGTGCAAATGGTTTTACATTATTCATACCAAGCTTGTTGACAGCAATAACAATAGTCGGCTGTATGTTTACATTATCTATAGTTATGAAAACTATTCCAGTTGGGATAACTTATGCTTCATTTGCAGGTCTATGCATAATTGCTACTACATTTGTAGGAATATATAAATTTAATCAAATGCCTGATCTTTATACTATCATTGGTTTAATTTTGATTATCTCAGGTGTATTAATAGTTAACCTTCTTGGTAAAACTAGTTAGATACAGGTTTTAAAATTTTTAGCATTTTGTTGTGAAGACTTTTATTTGCTGAACAAATAATATTTCCAGCTTTTTTAGCATCATCATTTTTCCAAGTTGCAACTATACCACCTGCAGCTCTAATTATTGGTATCAAAGCATGAATATCCCAAATTTTATTTCCACATTGAATAACAACATCAAGTTTGCCTTCTGCAAAATGAGAATAACTTAAAGCATCAGAGCAAGGGAACTGCATTCGTTTTAATATTTGTGGGATTTTTTTTTGTTGATTTAAAGATAAAGACCCATGAAAAGCTGCTGATAATTTCATATTTGAAAACGTTGCTTTGTGATTTATTTTTATTTTTCTTTTTTTACCATTCTCTGAAACATACGATGAATTTAAAGAAGTATTAAAATAATATTTTTTAAGTATTGGAAAGTTAGCAAGACCTATTACTGGATCTCCTTTATAATTTAAAGAAATCAAATTGCTCCATGTTGGGTTGCCTATTACAAATGATCGTGTTCCATCGATTGGATCAATAACCCAGGAGTAGTCACTTTTTGATTTCTTATAACCATATTCCTCTCCTATAACTTGATGATTGGGAAATTTTTTATTGATTTCTTTTCTGATAAACTTTTCAAATGCTTTGTCAGCACTTGTCACTGGATCATAACCTCTCCCTTTAAGCTTATTAGTTACTTTGAATGATTTATTTAATTTAGAGTAATAAAATTTAGTCAATTTCCTAGCTAAACTTTCAATAAATTTAGAATAAACTTTATAATCAGAAGATTTTAATATTTGCACAACGGACTAATACTATTTTATTCTTATTGATTAAAGCTAAATTTTACCTCAAAGAAATTTTCTCTATTTGAGCTTCTGCTTCTTTAATAGATTTTTCATAATCCAAAGCCATTTGGTCAGCACTGACAACTTCGACTTTTTCAATTCCAAAAAAATTTAGTATGAATTTTAACCAAGGTGTAAGAAAATCTTCATCACTATTTAGTTTTGTACCACCTGAAGTAATCACTAGATATGCTTGTTTATTTTTCAATAACCCCTCTCTTCTTCCATTAGGCTTAAATCTAAATGTCTCTCCAATCCGAGCAGCAAGATCTGACCAAGCTTTTAGTGTTGCAGGGGGGCCATAATTATAAATTGGTGCTGAAATTATAATTACATCACTTTCTTTAAGTTCTTGAACAAGTTTATCTGATAATTCAAACATTTTTTTATGATGTTCTGTTTGGTCTTTTTCCTCGATATTCATTCCAGATTCTGTAAGCCCACTCACAAAAAGCATCTCATCATCCAAATCTCTGTAAATAATTTCATCACCAGGTTTTTTGATTTTATTTAAAAGTTTTTTTGCTAATTCTCTTGAAGTTGAGCCCTTTTTTCTTGCACTTGAGTCTATTTGATAAATTTTCATAAATAAATTCTAACCAAATTTTTGCATAAATGGAAATATTTCAATTATGTAAAAGCCAATAACTTGTAATTGATTTGTTAAAATTAAAACACCAGTAATTAATAAAATTATTCCTCCTATTTTTGAGATTAGATTCATATTTCTCTTAAAATTTTTAGATAAAAGAAGAAATCTTTGAATCAAATATCCTGATAGAATAAATGGTAAAGCAAGTCCTAAAGAATAAAATATTAATAATAAAATAGCTCTAGCTAAAGTATCTTCAATTGAAGCTAATGCTAAAATAGAACCTAATATAGGTCCAATACACGGAGTCCATCCAAAACCAAAAGCAAGACCAATTATATACGGAAAGAAAACATTTTTAGACTCTCTCGCATCAAATCTTTTTTCAAAGTTTAAATATGGAATATTTATAATTCCAATTAATTGGAGTGAAAATATCACTATAATTACTCCAGCTAATACTCTTAGCGTTTCTGAATTTTTTAAAAATAATTGACCTAATAAAGATGCCGATGCTCCAAAAATTATAAAAACAGTTGAAAAACCACAACAAAACAAAATTAAAGGAAAAGGGTTTATTTTTTTAGATTTAATTACTTCTTGAAGTGATTGACCGGAAACATAAGAAATATATCCAGGTATTAACGGTAAAACACATGGAGATAAAAAACTTAAGAGTCCAGCTCCAAAAGCAACAAAAATTTCAATCATTTAACCAGTATTTTTCATGGCTGCGGAAATACCAGCTATTGAAGTTAAAAGAGCATCATTTAAAAATATTTTATTTTTTGTGTTCTTATTGCTCTTTAATTTGCTTATCACTATTGGTTGAATGATATTTAAAACCTCAGAGTAGACATTTCTAACAATTACTGAAGTTCTAAATTGCTTTCTGGAATTCATTATTTCTCTAGGTGTTATTTTTTTATTCAAATTTTTAATTACTTCAAATTGAAATCTTAATTTTTTACCTACTCTTTTTAAAGCATCATCAGCTAAATACTCCTCATAAATTTTTGAAATTTCTGGATCAGCTTTTGAAATAACCATATCCAACATATCAAGCATTGAATTAAAAAAAGGCCAATTTCTCTCCATATCATACAAAGTATTTCTAAATTGTTTGATATACGAGTATCTTAATGCCTCAGCACTACCAAGCCAAGCTGGTAACATCAGCCTAATTTGTGTCCATGCAAAAACCCATGGTATAGCTCTTAAACTTTTAATATTGTCAACATTTTTTCTCTTAGATGGTCTTGAGCCAATTGAAAGTTTTCCTAAAGCTCTATGTGGAGTTACAGTCTTGAAATATTTTATAAAATCAGAACTTTGATTTATATTTTTTCTATAAGAACTTTTCGATATATCAGACATTTTTTCTATCAATGACCTCCAGTCTTTTTTTGGATTGGGAGGTGGTTTCAAAGTAGCCTCTGTTACAGCGCCTATATAGCTACATAAATTATATTTTGCTAATGGTTCATAACCATATTTTTGCTGAATTACTTCTCCTTGATCTGTAATTCTTATTTTTCCATTAACTGAATTTGGGGGCTGGGATCTCAATGTTGCTTGGATAGGACCTCCTCCTCGTCCTGCTGACCCACCTCTACCATGAAAAAAGGTAATATTAATATTAAATTTTTTACTTAATTTTACTATTTCTTCTTGTGCTTTATATTGATGCCAACTTGCACAAATTTTACCAGCGTCTTTGCTAGAGTCAGAATATCCAATCATAACTTCTTGAGTATTATTAATCAATTTTCGGTACCATGATTGAGAGAATAAACTTTCCATGATTTCTTTAGCATTAATCAAATCATCTAAAGTTTCAAATAAGGGAACAACTCTTAACTTATTCTTAATTTGTGCTTCTTTTTGTAAAAAAGAAACTGATAAAATATCAGATGCTGAGGTTGTCATTGAAATAACATAAGCACCCAAACATTCTGCTGGTTCATTAGCTAAAATTTTAAATGTTGACCAAACTTCTTTGTTTTCTTTATTCTTAAATTTAAATTTGTTTATTTGATTTTTTTTAGAAAGTATTAACGTTTTTAAAAATTGAATTTTTTCTTTTTCACTCATTTTAAGGTAATTTTTTTTATATCTTTTTTTTATAAATTCAGAAATTAATTGACTATGTCGTGAAGATTCTTGTCTAATATCAAGTCTTGCCAAATTGATACCAAAACATTTTGCTCTTCTCATCAAATCTAACAATTCACCACTCGCTATATTTTCATTTTGGTTTTGCTCCAAAGACTCTCTTACTATTCTTAAAGGTTTTAATATTTCTTCTCTTGAACTTAGTAATTTATTTTTATCTAAAGGTTTTTTATTGACTAAATGTTGCTCAATAGATCTATGAGTTATCCTCATTTTGTCTCTAAGAGGTCTTAAAAAAACTCTATAAGGCTCGTATGATTTACCTACCTTCTTTTGAATTTTTTTAGAACATTTTTCCATTGAATAAGATCTTATAATTTTTGTTAACTCCTTTTCATATAATTTGGCAGCTTCCCATCTAGATAACAAAATTACTTCCCTTGTAACTTCTGCAGTGACATTTGGATTTCCATCTCGATCTCCACCCATCCATGAACCAAATTGAATTGGATTAAAATTTTTTGGCAAACCTTTATCCATATTTTGAATGAAAATTGAATTCAATCTTCTGTAAACTTTTGGAATTGTATCCCAAAGACTATCTTCTATAATTGCAAGTCCCCATCTTGCTTCATCATATGGAGATGGTTTAGATCTTTTAAGATCATCAGTATTCCAAATTATTGTTAGCTCATCAAAAAGTTTTTTGTCTAAAATTTTTAATTTAGATGGGAATGCTTTTAAAAGTTCTCTTTGTTCTAAAATTTCAATTATTTTATGATACTTAAGAATTAGGGTTCTTCTTTTAACCTCAGTTGGATGTGCTGTTAAAACAATACCAATATCTAAATTTTTAGCTGTATCATATATTTTTTTTTCTGAAAGATTTTTGCTATTAAATAAATCTTCAAATATTTCTTCAATGAATAAATTGTTATTAGCGATTTTCTTTTTACTATTTTCATACTCATTTAAACTTCTAGAGGTATCAATAAGTTCTGCTAAATTAATAAAATTCATAAAATGAGTAAATGCTCTAGTTAATTTAAAAATATTTTTTGGGGTTAAATTTTTAATCGCCCTTATAACTTTTCTATTTGTTTGATTGGAATTTGAGCTTGTTTTATTAGCTTTAGATAATTTTCTTGTCTTTTCGACTAACTCAAAAAATTTTTGTCCTTCTTGCTCCTTTATGACTTTACCTAGGATATTTCCTAAATATCTAACATCATCTCTGAGAAGTTTTGTTGGAATTCTCTCGTAATATAAGTCTCTTTTTTGCATTACTTAAAATAAATTTCTTATGAGTTAACCCTATAATATTAGTTTTTACACTAAATAATGATCCAGAAAATGCATATTTTTTTAAATCTGATTTGCTGGTTGATTTTTTAGCAGTTGTTACAAAAATTTCTGTGTTATTTTTTCCTCCAAAAGTACAATTTGTTATATTTTTTGCTGGAAATTTTATGGCATGTTTAAGTTTACCAATTTTATTAAACACTAATAATTTTGCGCCTCCAAAAATAGAAACCCACAAATTATTGTATCTATCCAATGTCATTCCATCAGGGGAACCATCGTTAGAATTTAATTTTATAAAAACTTTTTTTTTTATAATTTTTAAGTTTTTATTTATCTTTATTTTATAAATTATTCTTCTTCTACTGTCAGTGTGATAAAAGCTATTTTCATTCAAAAATGCAGGACCATTTGTAATAAAATATCCTGTATCCACTTTATGGATTTTTAAATCTCTATCTAAACAATATAATGATCCATTTTTAATTAATCTTTCGGGATTATCCATTGTCCCAAACCATAGTCTGCCTTTTGGATCTGTTTTTCCGTCATTTATTCTATTGTTTAATAAATTTTCCTCAATAACAATTGATTTAATAACTTTTTTAGATTTTAAGTTTACGATACGTATTTCTCTTTCAAGACCAAGTATGAATATATTTTTTTTTATGTGAGCAATAAAACCTATTTGTTTATTAACTTTGATAACTTTTCTTTTATTATTTTTTACATTTAAGATATGAATCTTTTTTTTTTTTATATCTACGAAGTATATAGAGTTATGTTCCTTTACCCACAAAGTTCCTTCACCTAAGATGCAGTTTGATTTCCAAACAACCTTTGGTTCAGCTGTTTTGATTTCGTGCATTTATTATATTATAAAGATATAACTTTTGATTTTTGTTCACCTAAGTTATCTATTGATAAATTCATTTCATCACCAGATTTTAAAAATAACTGCGGTTTCATTCCCATTCCTACCCCTGGAGGAGTCCCTGTAGTAATAATGTCACCTGGTTGTAAAGACATAAATTTACTTACATATGAGACAATTACATCAACATTGAAAATCATTGTACTTGTATTACCAGTTTGCATTCTCTTACCATTCAAGTCTAGTGACATATTCAAATTATTTACATCATTGATATCATCTTTTGTTACTAAGTATGGTCCAATAGGTCCATAAGTATCGTGAGATTTTCCTTTAACCCACTGGCCCATTTTTTCAATTTGCCATTCTCTTTCACTAACATCATTAACTAAACAATACCCTAAAATATGATCTTGAGAGTTATTTTGCTCTATATGTTTTGCTTCTTTACCAATTATAATTCCAAGTTCCACTTCCCAGTCTAGTTTTTTTGAGTTTGGAACCATTTCAATATTATCATTAGGACCACTTATACAACTTGTTGCTTTCATAAACATAATTGGCTCAGATGGAACTGGCAAACCTGACTCTGCTGCATGATCTGAAAAATTTAATCCTATAGCTACAAATTTACCTGGTTTTGTAATACATGAACCAATTCTTTCACTTGAAGATAGTTCTGGTAGTGAAGATAAATCAGCATTTTGTAATTTTGAAATAGTTTCAAAATTTAAATAATCAGGATTTAAATCTTTAATATGAGAACTAATATCTCTTATTTTCCCATCTTTATCTAAAGCTGCTGGTTTTTCTTTTCCTTTTTGTCCTACTCTCAGTAATTTCATAATTCTCCTTTTATTAATTAATTATATTGAAATTCCTCCATCAACAGAAATTGTTGTACCTGTTGTAAATGTCGCGTCATCACCAGCTAAATATACTGCCACTGCTGCAATTTCTTCAGCTGTACCAAGCCTTCCCATTGGTTGTCTTGCTATAAAATCTTTTTTAGCCTGGACAGGATCTGGACTTTGGTTGACCCTATCTTGCCAAGAAGGTGAAAAAACTGTGCCAGGAGCAATTGAGTTACACCTTATATTTTGTTTAACAAAATCTGCAGCTATAGCTTTTGTTAAGCCAATCACTGCTCCTTTTGTGGTTCCATAGACAAATCTATTTGGAAAACCTTTTAAACTAGATGCACATGATGAAACATTAATAATACTGCCTCCATTTTGTTTTGCCATAATTGGTAAAATAGCCTTACACATGAAATACATAGACTTAACATTTACATTAGAGGAAAAATCCCAATCTTTTTCCTCACAATCTAAAATAGTTCCATGATGAACAAATCCAACTGCATTAAAGAGAATATCTATTTTTGATAAACTGTTTACACAATCTTTTATTGCTTCTTTATTAGTTGAATCTAAATTTTTAACTTCAATTTTTGGATACTCTTTATTTAATTCAATAAGAGTTTTATCATTTATATCTGTTGCAATAACTTTAGCACCCTCATTATGAAATGCTATTGCTGTCGCTCTTCCTATTCCTTGACCTGCAGCCGTTACTAAAGCAACTTTATCTTTTAATTTATTGGTCATCTCTTATCATCTCCTGTATAAAATAATTTATCAATATTTTTTTCATAATTAGTGTGAATGTCTAGGTGTTCCTTTTTTTTCTACTATATTTGTATACATTGATCTAGTTTTAATACATGCGCCATCCTCAAGTTGTCCAACAGTTAATCTTGATATTTCTTGCCACGGCGTTTGATTATTAAGTGGTTTAACTTTTCTTTTTGATCTTCTCTTTTTAAATTCTGAGTTAGATATTAATACGTCAACTCGTCTTTTATTAAGATCAATTTTTATTTTATCTCCTGTTTTTATAATTCCTAAATCTCCACCAGCAGCTGACTCTGGTGAAACATGTAATATTGATGGACTTTCTGAAGTTCCACTTTGCCTCCCATCTCCTAATGTAGGAAGTGCGTTAATACCTTTTTTTAAAAGTCTATCTGGTGGTTGCATATTCACAACTTCTGCAGAGCCTGGGTAACCAATTGGACCACATCCTCTTATAATTAAAAGTGAATTTTCATCTATCTTTAATTTTTTGCTATTAATTCTTTTATGATAATCCTCCGGACCCTCAAAGACAACAGCATTGCAAACGAATGCATTGGGACTCTTTGGGTTAGACAAATACCTTTTTTTAAATTCATCACTTATTACAGAAGTTTTCATTATCGAAGAACTGAAAAAATTTCCTTTTAAAACTAAAAAACCTGCATGCTCTGTTAAATTATTTTCAAAGTTTTTAATTACGTCTGTATTAATTTTAATCTTACTTCTAATATTTTCCCCTAATTTTTTTCCAGTTACTGTCATTACTTTAGTGTTTAATTTCTTATTTTTAATTAGTTCTTTCATAACTCCAGGTACTCCGCCTGCTTTATAAAATCCTTCCATTAAATGTTCACCAGCTGGTTGACAATTTACTAGCAATGGTATCTTGTGACCTAACTTTTGCCAATCAGTTAAATTAAATTTTATCCCCATTTGTTTTGCAATAGCTATTAAGTGAGTAGTAGCATTACTAGACCCACCTATAGCACTGGCAACAACTACAGCATTCTCAAATGCTTTTTTTGTCATAATTTTGGAAGGGGTAAGATTTTCTTTGACCATTCCGACAATTCTTCTTCCTGTTTTATATGAAACAGTTTTTCTTTCTGGATAAGGAGCTGGAATAATTGCAGAACCTGGCAAAGACATTCCTAAAGCTTCAGCAATCGAATTCATTGTTGATGCAGTTCCCATAGTATTGCAATGACCTACACTTGGAGATGATGCGGTTGCCATATCCATGAACTCATCATAATTAATTTCACCTTTAGAATATAATTTTCTTGCCTCCCATATTATTGTTCCAGAACCTGCTTTTTTTCCTTTGTAATGACCATCTAACATTGGACCACCAGATAAAACTATTGCAGGAATATTTACAGTTGCCGCAGCCATTAATGCAGCAGGTGTGGTTTTATCACAACCTGTTGTTAAAATTACTCCGTCTAAAGGATAACCGTAAAGAACTTCTACTAATGACAAATAAGATAAATTTCTATCTAAAGCAGCGGTTGGTCTTTTACCTGTCTCTTGAATAGGATGAGTTGGAAATTCCATTGGCACACCACCAGCTTCTTTTATACCTCTTTTGATATGTTCACTTAATTTTAAAAAATGTCTATTACATGGAGAAAGATCACTACCTGATTGTGCAATTCCAATTATAGGTTTTCCAGATTGTAAATCTTTTCTAGTTAATCCGTAATTTAGGTATCTCTCTAAATATAATGCAGTAAGACCTGGATCTTTTGGATTATCAAACCAATCTTTACTTCTTAATTTTTTTTTTTTCATTAATACCAACCATTATCAACAATATATGATTGATTAGTACAACCCGATGACTGATCAGATGAAAAAAATAAGATAGCTTTAGCTATTTCAGATGGCATTAATCTTCTTTTCAAACATTGTTTTTTCATCATATCAGCCTCAGCTTCTGGTGTTAACCATTTTTCAATTTGTCTCTCTGTTATTGTCCATCCTGGTACAACTGAATTTACTCTAATATTAAATTCACCCAGATCTCTAGCAAAAGATCTGGTCAATCCAACAACTGCAGATTTTGCTGCTGTGTAAATAGCCATACCACCTTGACCAATCATCCATGAGATGGAACCGACATTAACAATTACTCCACTTTTATTCTTTATCATTATTTCTCTAACAGATTGGACTGAAAAAAAATAATGTCTTAAATTCACATTAATTCGGTCATTCCAATATTCTTCAGTAACATCCTCTATTTTGTGTCTCTCATCATTTGCAGCATTATTTATCAAAATATCTATTTTTCCTTTTTCATTAATAATCTTTTTAATATTTTCTTGTAATTCTTTTATATTTAATAAATCACACTTAATATAATTTGGAATTGAAATTTTTTTATTTTTACATTCTTCAAGTAATTTTTTAGATGCATCTTCATTTATATCAATAAAATAAACTTTAGATCCTTGCTCACAAAAATGTTCAACAATTGATGAACCAATGCCAGAACCACCACC
>CACECY010000014.1 GCA_902558205.1 uncultured Pelagibacteraceae bacterium
GTTTATTGATCTTTATATTAAGTTGGATAAATCAAAGTATTTATTAGAAGATGATCAAATTTATGTTTTATTAGCAACTATAGCTGATGTAATGCCATTAAGAGGAATTAATAAAATTCTCGCTGTTAATGTTATTATGAATTTTGATATAAACAAAAATTTTATTTTTAAAAATTTATTTAAGATTTTAAACATTAAAAAAAAATTAGAAATTAACGACCTCGCATTTAAAATTGCACCATTATTAAATTCGGCAGGCAGATTAGAAAATGCTAACATGATTGTTGAAATGTTAACAACTAAATCTAAAACAAATATAACAAAAATTATATCAAAAATTAATAATCTTAATAATCAGAGAAAATTAATTGAAAAAAGAATTTTAGATAAATTTGATTTTAACAATTTTTATAATCAAAAAGGAGTTATAACAATTTATAGTCCAAACATTCATGAGGGTGTAATTGGGATTATTGCCTCTAGAATTAAAGAATATTATAACAAACCCTGCATTGTATTCACTAATTCAGGTAATTTGTTAAAGGGGTCTGCAAGGTCTACTTTTGATTTTAATATTGGTGAATATATTAACAAAGCACTCAATAAAGAAATCATTATTAAAGGTGGAGGTCATAATTTAGCAGCAGGTATAACCATACTAAAAAAAAATTTAGATAAATTTAAAGAATTTATTAATACATATTATGAAAAAAATGAAAATTTAAACAAAAATATTTATTTTTCTAAGTTATCATTAAATTCAATCAATAAAAATTTTTTTAATCAAATAAGTCTTTTAGGACCTTATGGAAATAGAAATATGGATCCTGTATTTTTAATTGAAGATATAAAAATTATAAAAACCCAGATAATTAAGGATAGATTTATTTCATGCTTTATTAAAAAAGATAAAAAAATAATAAAAGCTATGTCTTTCAATCATTTAAAGTCAAAAATATCTTATTCAATTTTAAATTCTAATAGTAATTTTGATATAATTATTAAGATCAAAGATAATAGATGGAATGACAAATCGTCTATAGAACTAGAAATTATTGATTTAATCAAAAATACTAATAAAACTTGATTATTGCACTATTTTGAAATAAATAATCCAAATTCGGTCCCTTCGTCTATCGGTTAGGACACGTGGTTTTCATCCTCGAAAGAGGGGTTCGATTCCCCTAGGGACCGCCAAAATTATGTTTTATGTTTACTTAATTGTAACAAAAAATAAATATAAGCTTACATCGTATGTTGGTTACACTAACAATTTGGTTAAAAGAATTAACTTACATAATTCTTCTAAAGGAGCTAAATTCACTAAAGGTCGAATTTGGAAACTAATTTATTATAAAAAGTTTAATTCAAAAAAAGAGGCATTAAAAGAGGAACATAAATTAAAAAAAAATTACAAACTTAGATCTAAGATAAAAAATGATTATATAAAGAATGAAAATATCAATTTTACTACCTTATAAAGAAAATTTTTCTGAAAATTATGCTGGAGCCGTATCTATTTTTGTTAGAGATATAATTATTAATAGTAATTATTTTAAGACAACAAAAGTTTATGGAAATACATTGTTTAAAAATACATTTTTGAAGAACAATTACATTAATATTCCGTTAAAAAAAAATTTTTTAAAAAGTACGAGTAAAATCTATGTAGAAGAGTTTTTAAGAAAAGAAAATAATTTTGACTCTGATATTATTGAGGTTCACAATAGGCCAAATTATATTAAATATTTAAGAAACAGTAAAAAAAAAAAGATTTTATATTTTCATAACGATCCTTTATCCATGACCGGATCAAAAAAAGTTGAAGATAGAATTTTTTTATTAAACCATATTGATAAAATTTTATTTAACAGTAAATGGTCACAATCTCGATTCTTTATTGGTCTAGAAAACAAGGAATTATTACAGCATAAAACTGCTGTTTGTTATCAATCAACATCCCCTACAAAAATTGATTTTAAAAAAAAAGAAAAGATTATTTCATTTGTTGGAAAATTAAATACTGCAAAAGGCTATGATTTATTTGGTAAAAGTGTTTTAAAAATCCTAAACGAATTTCCAAACTGGAAAGCTAAAGTTATAGGAGATGAACCTAGAGAGAAAATTCATTTTAAACATAATCGTTTATCAATTTCTGGATATACTAAACATGAAAAAGTTCTTGATATGCTAAAAAAAGTTAGTATTTCAGTTGTTTGTTCTAGATGGGAAGAACCTTTTGGCAGAACTAGTCTTGAAGCAGCCAGTAGGGGCAGCGCTGTAATCATTAGTAATAGAGGTGGGTTACCAGAAACAGCATCTAATTTGATAATTTTAAAAAATTTAAATGTTAATGAAATCTACAAAGAAATAAAAAAATTAATTATTAATCCAATTCTTCTTAGAAAAATTCAAAAAAATAATTTAAAAAATTTTTTATTTGATCACAAATTTATTGCCAATTTGGTAGATAATCAAAGAAAAGATCTATTTTTATTTAACAATTTTTTCGTAAAGAAAAATAAATTGTTAAAAATAATGCATATCACTAACTTAAATGAGAGATTTAATGGTAGACTTCATTATAATACTGGGAGAAGATTAAATAATGGATTTATTAGAAATAATCATAACGTTTTAAGTTTAAGTGATAGAGACATTATTCATAATAATAAAAGATTAAATGATTTAAATGGATCAAAATTATTGCAAAAGAAAGTCTTAGAAACTTATGAAAATTTTAAACCAGATCTTATTGTACTTGGTCATGCTGACAAAGTAAGTTCAAATACTTTAGAATCAATAAAACAAAAAAATAAAAATATTAAAATAGCTCAATGGTTTTTAGATCCACTATCCAAAAGAGGTCCAGATTTTCAAAATAACAAAAAAAGGATTTTAGATAAAACTGAATTAATAGATTCAACTTTTTTAACTACAGACCCCAACTCCTTAAACTTTAAAATTAATAATTCTTTTTTTATGCCTAATCCTTGTGACAAATCATTTGAAATTCTCTCAAATTTTAACAAAAATTGTAATTATGATGTTTTTTTTGCGATGAGTCACGGTGTTCATCGGGGCCTTCTTAAAAAAGGAAAACATGACGATAGAGAAATTTTTATTAATAAACTCATTAAGATCAATAAAGATATAACTTTTGATATTTATGGAATGAATAATATTCAACCAATATGGGGGGATAAATTTATTTCAAAGATTTCAAATTCTTATATGGGTATTAATTTAAGTAGGGGAATGCCAATAAAATATTATAGCAGTGATAGAATTGCACAATTAGTTGGTAATGGATTATTAACATTTATTAATAAAGACACTTTTTTGAGTGATTTTTTTTCAAATAAAGAAATGATATTTTATGATGATATTCACGATTTAAGTGAAAAACTTTCAAAATATAAAAAAGACAAACAACTTGGAAAAAAAATAGCAAAAAATGGTAAAAAAAAATATTTTAAACACTTTAATTCTAATATTGTTGCAGATTATATAATATCAAAAACGCTTGATATCAAAAATAAATACCATTTTATTTGGTAAAATGATTTCAATTATTATCCCAACCTATAATAATTTAGATTATCTAAAACTTTGTATTAAAAGTTTAAAAAAAAATTCTCATTTTAATCATGAAATTATATTTCATATTAATGATGGATCAGATGGTTCTTTAGAATATATAAAGGAATCAGGCTATAAATATACTTATTCACATAATAATATTGGATTATGTTCTGCAATAAACAAAGCTGCGAAATTATCGAATTATCAATATATTTTATACAGTCATGATGACATGTATTTTTGTCCTAATTGGGATAAAGTTTTATTAAACGAAGTTAAAAGTTTAAATCATGATAATTTCTATCTATCCGGCACAATGATAGAACCTTATTCTGGGCATATTATCTATAATTTTGGAACTGATTTAAGTAATTTTAAGGAAGATGAATTATTAATAAAATATAAAGATATTAATTTCTATGATCATCAAGGTACGCATTTTGCTCCTCATTTAGTATCAAAAAAAATGTGGGATAAAGTAGGAGGTTTTAGTGAAGAATTTAATCCTGGGATAGGATCTGATCCAGATTTTAATATGAAACTTTGGAAAGAAGGTGTGAGAATATTTAAGGGTTTAAATGACTTTAAAGTCTATCATTTTGGATCACTAACCACGCGAAAAAAAAAAAATTTTATTCAAAATAGGGGAGACAAAACTTTTTTAAAGAAATGGGGAATATCTACTAAGTTTTTTAAGAAATATTACTTAAAATCAAAAACTAAATATAATGGACCATTAAATGAACCTAATGTAACTATTGGATATATACTTGGCCTTTTGTCTTGTAAAATTCAATCTTTTTTTACTTTCTGATTTTCATATTTTGATTTTACTTAAAGCATTATTTTTGAATATATTTGCCTCTCTAATATATCTTCTAACCATTTGAGTTGATTTATGACCTGTCATAGCCATTATGCTTCTCTCATCAGCGCCTGAATCAGCAGCTACTGTTGCAAAGCCCGATCTTAAACTATGACCTGCAAAATTTTTATTTTCGATACCTGCTATCTTTAAATATTCTTTCATTAATAAAACTACTGATTGGTCAGTTAATCTTTTATCTGTTAGCGATAAACCTTTTGAAAATCTTCTAAAAATAGGTCCAGACTTAATTTTCGAAATTTCTAACCATTTTTTTAGATTTGTAACAGGACAGTAAATTTCATTATTGAAGTAGGGTAATCCTTTAGTCATTCCTTCTCCGAATTGATCAGTTTTTGATCTTTTAATAGTGATTTTTAAACCCTCAGGAACAAATTCTAAATCCTCATGATCAATTGAAATCAGTTCGGTTCTTCTAAAACCTCCACCAAAGCCAATTAAGATTAGCGATTTATCTCTAAGTTTTTTTATTTCCTCAGTTTTTTGTTCATTTATTACATTAATAATTAATTTTAAATGATTGATTAATATAGGTTTTTTACCTTTCTGAATGCTACCTTTAATCCTTCTTATTCCTAATAAATTTTCAACTATAATTGGATGTTTAGTGTCTAGATAATGCCCTTTCAGCTTATGAACCATACTTATTGAAACCAATCTTCGTCTTAAAGTGCTTATTTTTGAGTTTTTAGAGAGATGGGTAAGGTATAAGGAAACTATTTTCGGTTCTGTTGGTAATGAATTTAGTCCATGTTTTGCACAAAAAGCTCCAAAGTCTTTGAAATCCGACTTATAAGCTCTTAGAGTATTATTTGCTTTAGAGCTTTTGAGGTTATTTAATGTTGCCTCATGAAGCGATTTTAGGTCTGTTGTCAGTTCATTCATATAATTACTATTGATAACAATTAATTATCATTAGTAATATATCAAGTGATTTTTAATGTCAATAGTTTAAATTAAATAAATTATGGGTTCACTTGATGGAGAAATTCCTGCAGTTTGGTTTCTAATTAGTTCAATTGGTTTTGTTATATTAACTTTTATTCAATATCGAAATACTGGTAAGAGCTTTAATACAATATTCTTGTCTGTAATGGCTATTATATTCTTTATAAGTTACATAATATTAATGATTCCACGGTAAAAATCAGTGAAGGGAACAAAATTTCAATTAAAAGTCTGGAAATTCCTTAAAACTATACCAAAAGGTAAGGTAAAAACCTATAAACAGGTTGCTATTGGCATAAAAAGCCCTAAATCAGCTCGTGCTGTGGCTAATGCTTGTGCTAAAAACCCATATGCTCCAAAAATACCCTGCCATAGAGTGATTAGATCTGATGGAGCTCTTGGAGGTTACTCTGGGAGAGGTGGAATTAGGCAAAAGCTCAAATTACTTAGATCTGAAAAAGTAGAAATTTAAACCCATTTTAGGGCTTTTTTTACATTAAAAAAATGAGTAAAATCAACGTTTTTTTGATCTTTTTATTGATTTCTTGTAAATTAGCAAAGTTCACCCTTCAGTTGTACCATATATGAGGCTGCACTTAAAATAGACCCCTCTATGGCCGTTTAAATGGTATATTCAATTAGTGCATCGCTCTACTATTAAACTATATCAACACTTTTATACCACCCTATTTTTCATTCAATTAAATATTTGGTAAGAATAAAAAAGCTTAATTTTATTGGTTTTTTCAACATTTTTCATTATTTAGCAAAAACTAAGTTCCTAATAAAGCAATTATGCATATTTATCTTTAAATTAATCTTAATTCTATATTATTTAATATTTTAAAAAATTCAATAAAAACAATACTTTAAATAAAGTATTTAATGTAATACTTTATATATTAGTAAATAAATATTACCTATTATTTTACTTTTTTAACTAAATTCTCTCTTCTTGAAATGTAGATACCGCTTAACACAATAATAAATAAACCTAAGAAAGTCCAATTATCAGGGAAATCACTAAAGAAATAATAACCAATAATGATGTTTGTAATGATCTCAAAGTAGCTAAATGGAGCTAATTTAGAGGCGTCAGCGTATTTAAGAGACAATATTAAGAATAAATGGCCTATACAGGCAAATATACCTATGGCTGCCATCATAGACCACTGATTTAAGCTAGGTTTAACCCATACAAATGGCATTACAGTGGATATAATTATGGCCCCTACTACACCAGTTAACAATAAAGTTAATAAAGGATTATCTGAGGTACTTAGTTTACGAGTAATAATCAAATAAAACCCATACATTACACCTGTTCCAAGAGCAGCTATACTTGCTAAGTTAATTTCTACAAATCCCGGTCTAATAACTACTAAAGAACCTATAAAACCGATAATTACTGCAGACCATCTTCTAAATCCTACCTTCTCACCTAAAAAAATTGGAGAAAAAGCTGTAACAATTAAAGGAGCAACAAAAGCTAGAGTTAATGCTTTTGCTAAAGAAATAACCGAAATCGAATAAAAAAAACAAATATTAGCAGTTAAAAGAATTAAACCTCTAATGAATTGCAATTTTGGTTTATCTGTCCAAACAAGATTTTTTCGAAAAAAAAAAAACATTACTGGAAAAGTGAAAACCACTGTAAAAAAATATCTTGCCCATGTAATTTGTAATACTGGAAGATCTGCACTTAAATATTTTGCAAATCCATCCATTATAGGAAGCATCACCCACGCCAAGAGATTAAAAGTTATAGCCCTCATTTTAAAAAGAAGGATATAGATTAATTAAAGTATTTTAAAGCAAAGAATACAACGATTGGAATAGTTATAAATGACATTAATGTTGAAACAACAATTGTGCTAGCAACACTATCAACAATTCTTTTAGGTGAATATATTGAAGCTACCAGGTAATTTAGAACAGCGCTAGGCATTGAACATTGAATTAATAAAACACCAGCAGCAAAACCTTCCAAATTAAAGTATAGAATTAATAAATATCCAATTATAGGTCCAACGATTACACGTCCTATAGATGAAAATATAGCTTTATTAAGAGAAAAAACTTTTAGCCTTGTTAGTGCAATTCCTAAAGACATTAAAATAAGAAATATAGTTGCATACATTAATAAAAAAGTAGTATTTTCAACAAATCCTGGAAGCTCTAAATCATAATAAAGTAAAATTACTGAAACTATTATTGCATAAAAAGGAGGACTTTTAACTATGACGTTTATACTAAATTTTCTGTGTGCTAAAAAAACACCCAAAGTAAAGTGACACAAAATAATTAAAGCAGATATCGCAGCTGAAACACCAAGACCTTGAGAACCATAAGCAAATAAACAAATTGGTAAACCCATGTTTCCTGTATTAGGCATTGTTAATGGAGGAAGCTCCCTAATAATATCTTTAGTGTTCAGAAGATATAGAATTATAATTCCAGTAATCATAAATCCAGAAATAGCTAGGGCATAATACCAAAAGTAATCTACAAAAATATTAAATGAAATATTCACAGGATTTAAAGCGTAAATAATCATTGCAGGAGTTCCTACATTTGCTGCAAAATTTGTAATGAATGTTGTATCTATTTTCGGGTTCTTCTTTCCTAAAAAGTAACCAATACCAACAACAAAAAAAACAGGGAACAAAACTTCAAAAAGTTTAATGTAAATATCCATTAATTATATAATCTAATTAACGTAGGAAATTTAAGAATATTTTTATTCTTTTTAAATCCTGATAAACAGTTTCTTGAGTTAATTTCTGTTGTTTTATGGGTAATAATCACGATTGTTGCTTTTTTATTTTTCTTATCAGGCGTTTGAATTATTCTTTTAACTGAAATCTTATACTTAGCTAATCTATTTGTAATTGATGAAAGAACACCCTGATTATCTTTGACTTCAAATCTTAGATATAATGAATTTGCATATTTATCATTACTAAATGGCTTGATAGATTTTCTTTTATTAAAAGAAATACCGAACGGATATTTAGTATTTCCTCTTAAAATTGATAATAAGTCTGATAATAAAGAAGAAGAAGTTGGACCAGGTCCAGCACCCTCACCTTGAAAAACACTTTCCCCTACAGGCTTACCTTCAGTAATAACTGCATTCATAACACCATTTACATTTCCTATATATGTCTTTTTACTTACTAAACATGGATGAACAGTCTCAAATAGTTGGCCATTGATGATTTCAGAAATTCCAAGTAATTTCACCCTAAGACCTAATTGATTAGCTATTTTAATATCTTCTAATTTAATATTTTCAATTCCTTCCATTATACATTTGCTCTTAGAAATTTTTGTATTGAAAGAAAGAGCCGATAATATTCTTATTTTTGCAAAAGCATCAAAACCATTTAAATCTAATTTAGGATTACCTGGTTCAGCATAACCAAGTTTTTGTGCTTTTTGCAAGACTTTATCAAAAGTTTCATTGCTATTTTCCATTTCTGATAAAATATAATTCGTTGTTCCATTGAGTATTCCATAAACCTTACTAATTTTATTTGTTGCTAAACCTTCTTTAATTGTTCTTAAAATAGGAATTCCACCCGCAACAGATGCTTCGAATTCTAAGTTTACTTTATTTTTTTCAGCTAACTTAGCAAGGTGATCACCATGTTTAGCTATTAAAGCTTTATTTGGAGTAATAACATGGATTTTATTCTTTAATGCTGTTTCAACAATTTTTTTTGAAATTCCATCAGATAATCCAACTACTTCAAATAAAATATCAGGCTTTAATTCTTTTATTATCTTAATTGGATTTTTATAAAAAATTTTTTTATTAATGTGATATTTTCTTTTTTTTGTTTTACTTTTGGCAGATAAAGCAATTATCTTAATTTTTTTAGCAGTTTTTATTTCAATATTTCTTCTTTGAAGATTAAGTTCACGATATAAATAATTTCCAACTTGACCAAGTCCTATGATTGCAATTTTTATCACATTACTCATCTATTTATCTATATTTGGATAAGGACTATTATTAGCATATTCTTCAAGTTTAACCTGAAATTCTTCAAACGACATATTGTCGGAAAATTTAATCTCTAGATTGTTATTAGTTAATTTGTCTTTAGATGTTGTGCAACCAGTAATTATAATAAAAATAATCAGTAATTTTTTCATTTCAAACCTTCTTGTTCTTTTAAATTTTTCAAAATATTCATATTTTGTATAGCCTGACCTGCTCCACCTTTTATTAAGTTATCAATCGATGATAATATAATAGCTTTATTTTTATATTTAGATTTGCAAACTGATATTTCACAATTATTTGTATTAATCACATCATTTGTACTTATCATTGAGCCTACTTTTAATACTTTAACAAAGTTAGAATTTTTATAAAATCTAACAAGTTCATTGTATATGTTATTAGTTGTTCTACCTTTATTTAAATCAACATAAATTGTACTTAATATACCTCTAAACATTGGTGTCAAATGTGGGGTAAATGTAAAAATTATTTTACTATTAGAAAATTTATTTAAAAATTGTTCAATTTCTGAGTTATGTCGGTGAAAGCTTACACCATAA
This sequence comes from uncultured Pelagibacteraceae bacterium, assembly GCA_902558205.1. GTDB lineage: Bacteria > Pseudomonadota > Alphaproteobacteria > Pelagibacterales > Pelagibacteraceae > Pelagibacter. The sequence continues at coordinate 9,995 of CACECY010000014.1, forward strand.
GCACTAAGTGATTCATATAAATTTTTATTTTTATATTTTTTATGAACACCCCTCCCAGCGCCAGAGTAGCCAGATTTTGAGTCGATAATAATATTATCATTCTTTATCAATTTTTTTTTTACCAAAGGTGTTAATGCAAGTAATATAGATGTTGGATAACAACCGGGACATCCTATAATTTGATATTTTTTTAATTTTTCTCCTGTTAATTCAGGTAATGAATAAAAAGAATTTTTAATCAATTTTGGGGCTTTATGTTTTTGTTTGTACCATTTCAGATAATCAGAAGATTTTCTTAATCTAAAATCAGCAGCTAGATCGATTAATACATTATTACTTAAAAGTTTTTTTGAAATTTTTTGAGCTTCTCCGTTTGGTAATGCAGTAAATATTATGTCAACATCTTTTAAAAATTTGTAATTAAATTTTATAATTTTAGGTAATTTTTTATTTTTTAATTTTTTATCATACAATGCAATATTTTTTCCAACAGAACTATTTCCACAAAGGTATTTTATATTCACAAATTTGTGCTTTGTTAATAAATTAACCAATTGAATCCCGATATAACCTGTAGATCCAGCAACTAATACGTTAAGCTTAGGCATTTAATATTATAGCAGTTTAGGTTTAAAAAAGAATTATCTTTTTGAAAATTGAAAGCTTCTTCTAGCTTTTCTTCTACCAGGTTTTTTTCTCTCAACAGCTCTGGGATCCCTAGTAGTTAAATTTTCAGTTTTTAGAGTAGTTTTCAAATTTTCATCAAACATCACCAAAGCTTTGGAAATACCATGGACCATTGCTCCTGCTTGACCTGTATGACCGCCTCCAGTAACACTGCATCTTACGTCATATTCAGTAGCTTGGTTAATAATTTCAAATGGGCGAGTTATTTGCATCTTGTGATTTTCACTTACAAAATATTCATTAAATAATTTACCATTTACATAAATTTTACCAGTACCCTTTTTTAACCAGACTTTTGCAATTGATTTTTTACGTCTTCCAGTAGCATATTTACTATCTTTAAAATCTAGATTTAATTTAGGCTTTTTTGAAGTTGATTGAGTTATTTCCATCTAATTTCTTACAATATTCTTATTATTTAATTTTTCTATTTCAATTATTTTAGGATTTTGAGCGGCATGTGGATGTTCATTACCAGAATAAATTTTTAATTTAGTTAATTGTTTTTTTCCTAGAACGCCACCAGGTAACATCCGCTTTACCGCAAGTTTTAAAGCCTCACCAGGTTTTTTTTCAGCTAATTTTTCAGGTGTTGTTTCCTTAATTCCTCCTGGGTGACCTGTGTGTCTATAATATTTTTTATTTTCAAATTTTTTACCTGTAAATTTTATATTCTCAATATTCTTAACAACTACAAAGTCTCCATCATCCATATGGGGAGTAAATGTAGTTTTATTTTTTCCTCTAATAATTTTAGATACTATTGTGGCTAATCTTCCAACAACAGCATTCGTAGCATCAATTTCGTACCAATCAGAAGAAAGTTGGTCTTTTTTTAAGAATTTTGTCATGTTGCCAGGATTAATACTATTATTAACTTTAAAGTCAATTTGATAATTATATTGCAAATACTTACTTATATGATAAAAAAGCTATTGCCGATTTGATCCTATTGCGGGCATAAAACTGCTAAAATGGAATTTTCATAACATAATCGGTAGGCATTTGAACTATATTGTGCGCCTTACATAAAGTTAAAGCACTAAAAAAGGAGTAAAATGACTAAAAAAAGGAATAACCCCGAAACCATAGCAATACATGGTGGAGATTATAGAAGTGATCCTGCAACTAATGCTGTAGCGGTTCCAATTTACAGAACTACATCTTATCAATTTAATAGTGTAGATCATGCAGCAAATCTCTTTGCATTAAAAGAATTTGGTAATATTTACACAAGGATAATGAACCCTACAAATGATGTGTTGGAAAAAAGAATTGCAGCACTTGAAGGAGGTTTGGCTTGTTTAACAGTATCTTCAGGACAAACAGCATCATTATTTTCAGTATTAAATGTTGCTCAGGCTGGTGATAATATTGTAAGTTCTACAGACTTGTATGGTGGAACAGTATCTTTATTTACTCATACTTTAAGTAAACTTGGTATTGAAATAAGATATGCTGATCCAGTAGATCCAAAAAACTTTGAAAAAAAAATCGATGATAAAACTAGAGCCTTTTATGGAGAAACATTACCTAATCCATATTTGAGAGTATTCCCAATTAAAGAAGTTTCTGATATTGGTCGAAAATATAACATACCTCTTATAATGGATAATACTGCTGCGCCAGTTATATGTAAGCCGATTGAGCACGGTGCTGCTGTAGTAATTCATTCACTTACAAAATATATTGGAGGCCATGGTACTGCTATTGCAGGAAGTATTGTTGATAGTGGTAATTTTGATTGGACAGCAGATCCTAAAAGACAACCATTATTTAATGAACCAGATGCTAGTTATAATGGAGCAGTTTGGGGTAAAGCTGTGCCTGAACTAACTGGAGCAAATATTCCATTTGCTGTCAGGGCTAGAGTTTGTTTATTAAGAGATTTAGGTTCGGCGTGTTCCCCTGATAACGCTTTTGCTATTATTCAAGGCCTTGAAACGGTAGCTTTAAGAATGAAACAACATTGTGCAAATGCTGAATACGTTGTTAATTTCCTTAAAAATCATAAAGAAGTAACAAAAGTTATTTATTCTACCGAACATGATAAACCTATTGCAGAGAGAGCAAAAAAATATCTTAGTGGAGGAAATGGACCAATGGTAGGAATTGAGCTTAAAGGAGGAATAGAGGCTGGTAAAAGATTTATAGAGTCTTTAAAAATGTTTTATCACGTTGCCAATATTGGTGATGCAAGAAGTTTAGCTATTCATCCAGCTAGTACCACTCATAGCCAATTAAATGAAAAGGAACTTGCTGCTTCAGGAGTCACCCAAAGTTATGTAAGATTGTGCATTGGCATCGAACACATTGACGATATTATCGAAGATTTAGATCAAGCCCTGAATAAATCTTCAAAAGGTAGTTTAAAAGCTGTTAGTTGATTTGAGGATTTAATGTCAACAAATAGAAATTAATAACTAACCTCTTTATACTTTGTAATATAAATAAGATATAGAGTTGAAAGTATTATAAAAATAGAATTTATCTGGTGTAATGATGCATAAAACATTTTTACTCCAGATAATATTGTTAATATACCCAAGAATATTTGAAACAATAAACTCAATCCAATAATTAGAATTGGAGATCTTAATATAAAATTTTTATTTTTAAAAACTGTATAAAATATGTAGAGATAAATAAAAACAATAAGATAAGCTAAATTTCTATGAATAAACTGCACTATAGATGGATTATCAAACACTTCAAGATTAAGAAATTCAGTAAAACTACTATCATTTGGAAAATATGTGGATCCCATTAAAGGCCATGTATTATAAATTTTACCTGCATCCATACCTGAAACAAAAGCTCCTACTATTAGTTGTAAAAATATAAAAAAAAGAAAAAATTTCAGTGAATTTAACTTAATGGTTATTTGATTATTTCTCAAATTAGTTAATTTAAGAAATTTCCAAAAAACTATAGATAAAATAATAAACGCTATAACCAAATGTAATGATAATCGATAATGGCTTACATCTACTCTATCGACTAAACCACTTGAAACCATGTACCAACCAACAAATCCCTGTAAACTTACTAATAGAAAAATTATTACATATTCTTTTAAGATCCATAAGCCATTTTTTATTGTAAAATAAATCATTGGTAATAAAACTACCAATCCAATAAGTCTACCTAATTGACGATGAGCCCATTCCCACCAAAAGATAACTTTAAACTCACTTAAAGTCATATTAAAATTTTGTTCATTAAATTCGGGTATAGTTTTATAAAGATTAAAATAATCTATCCATTTTTCATTTGATAAAGGTGGCAATGTACCTATAAATAATTCCCATGTTGTAATTGATAAACCTGAGTCTGTTAGCCTAGTAAGACCACCAACTAATATAATTAGAGTAATTAATAGCAATAATGATAACATCCAAATTTTTAGCTTAAAATTTAAATGATTATTCTGACTGTACATAATTAGATAAATATAATAATTATTCATTATTCCAATAAATTAAATGTCGCCTAAAAACAAAAAAAGATTAGAAAAAGTAAGATCTAAATTAGATAAATTAGACAACAATCTCCTATCCTTAATCAAATATCGAACTAGTCTTGTAAATGAAGTATTAAAATTAAAAGAATTTAAAAAAGAAATTGTTGATAAGAAACGCATAGAATTTATTCTTAAAAAAATACATAAAAAATCAAAAAAACTTAATATAGATACAAAAATAACAAATCGTATTTGGAAGAATATGATTTGGTCTTACATTGATTACGAAAAAAGAAAGTTTAAAAAAAAATAATTATTTACTATGAGGTGGAAGTTTTTTTTCAACGAAAACTTCATGTTTTCTTGTAGCAGGATTGTATTTTTTTGCTTTTAATTTTACTTTAGCTTTTTCACCACCCGCAGGTTTTTTTACATAATAAAAAAAAGCACTATCAGGTTTTGCTTCTGGAACCAATCTAACTTTTACGTGTGTTTTTTTTGCCATACTATTTTAATTTTTTTAAATCTTTAATAATATTTGTTATATTATAAATTTTGTTTCTTAATTTATCAGTTCTTATAGTTTTATTTGAAATTTCGTCAAGCGCATTAGAATTACTTGAATT
>CACECY010000015.1 GCA_902558205.1 uncultured Pelagibacteraceae bacterium
TTTAGATAAGCGCTCTTTTAAATTTAAGGGTTGATTAAATGATTTTTTTGTCTAAAAGATTGGCCATGATTAAAAAAGCGACCACTAGAAAAACAAGTAAAAGTACTCAAAGATCTACTCTACGAGGAAACAATAGAGGTGCGCATAGATATTTCCATGCTGGCTAAAGCTAGCAATTAATTTTTATAATATAATTTTAAATCCACTAAAAATAATATAAAACTAAAAAAGGATATGCCTTGGTGGTGAAATAGCATCACGTCGGTTTGTGGATCCGAAGTCGTAGGAGCGTAACCTACCCAAGGTACCAAAAAATGAATAAAGAAAACAAACTCAATCCATCCATACCATCTGGGTTTGAAGATCGTTGGGGAAAAAAGTTAGTTCTAAAAAAACAACTTTTAAATGTGATTGAAAAAAATTTTATTAGGTTTGGAGCTGAGGCATTAGAAACTCCATCCTTTGAAGTAAGCGAAAACATAGGATCTTTTTTAGCAGAAGATGATGCCAATCCTATGTCTGATGTATTTTCATTCGAGGATGGAGATAAAAATATTACTTTAAGATATGATTTATCCAGCCCTCTTGCAAGATTTGTTGCTCTCAATAACCAGGAGCTTCCGCCAATTTATAAAAGATATGCTATTCAAAATGTTTTTAGAAATGAGAAGCCAGGCAATGGAAGGTATAGAGAATTTCTTCAAGCTGACTTTGATATAATTGGCAATACAAATCCTGCACAATCAAATGCCGAACTTTGTAATTTAATTACAACAACTTTATTGGAATGTGGTCTTAAAAAAGATCAGTTTACCATTAATGTAAGTAATAGAAAAATTGTTCAAGGGTTGATTGATGAGCTAAATATTTCTTCTGAAAAACAAACAAAAGTAATTAGAGCAATTGATAAATTAGATAAACCTGGATTTGGTTTATCAGGGGTTGAGGCTTTACTCAAAAAAGAGAGAAAAGATAGCTCAGGTGCAATTACAAAAGGTGCAGATTTAAATGACATTCAAGTGGAAAGAATTTTAGATTTTTTAAAAGTAAAAGATTTAAAAGAATTAAAAAATAAATTAACCAATCCACTTTCTCAAGAGGGAATAAAAGAAATAGAGGATGTCTTTCAAATACTTGGATTTGGAAAATATAAAGATCAAGTTAAAACAAATTTTACAATCGTAAGAGGCCTTGCTTATTATGATGGGTTTATCGTTGAGACAAATTTAAATTTTGAGGTAAAAAATAATAAAAAAAAAGTAATTGAAATAGGCAGTATTTGCTCAGGAGGAGCTTATGCAAAACTTATCTCAAGATTTAAGGGTGTAGATATACCAGGTACAGGAATTTCATTTGGAGTTGATCGATTATTGTTTGCATTAATGCAGCTAGATCAAATAAAAGTTAAAGAACAAAAGCCAGTTCTAGTTTGTATTATGGATGAAAAATATTTGAAAAATTACTATGAGATTTTGGAACAATTAAAAGCAAACAATATCAATGCTGAGATATTTTTAGATACAAAAAAGAATTTAGGAAAACAACTTACTTATGCAAATAAACGTAAACTTGATCTTGCTATAATTTGTGGTGAAAATGAATTTAATGAAAATACTGTTACAATAAAAAACCTTAAAGGCGTTAAGGGTGAAAACAATCAAACTATTCCAAAAGAAAATTTAGTTAATGAAATCAAAAAACTTATCTGAAAATATCCTTAAATCAGTAAAGTCAAAAGGATTTAAGTTTATAAATTTACCATCAGTAATAGAAGCTAATCACATTGTTCAAAGATCAGGTGAAAACTTTAGGAAATTTATATTTTCATTTATTGATCAAAATGGCAGTGAATTATGTTTAAGGCCAGATTTAACAATTGTATCGTGTCTAAGATATTTAGAGAACAATCTAAAAGGCAAAGAGAAAATATTTTATAGTGGTCAGGCTTATAGAAAATCACAGAACAAAAAAGACTCTATTATTAGAAATCAAATCGGATTTGAGATTATTGGTTCTAAAAATGAAAAAAATGATGACAAAGAAATAATTAATACCTCTCTTAAATCTTTACAAAATCTTAAATATAGTTCTGGTACTTTAACAATTGGCAATATTCAAATTTTTAATCTTCTTATTTCAAAATTAGATATTCCGAAAAGATGGAAATTAAGGCTATCAAGACACTTTTGGAGAGAAAGTTATTTTAATGATCTTTTAAAAAGACTAGAAACCAACTCTGATGTTGATCCAACTATTGTTGAAGTTGATAAAAGACGTTACTTAAAGATGTTGAAAGATGATCAATCTAAAGTTGTTGCAGGGAGATCAATAAAAGAAATCTTAAAAAGATTTGATCATAAGATAAAAGACCCAAGAAGAACAAATAAAGGTAAAAACGTTTCAAAAATAATTAAAGATTTTTTAAGAATAAAATGTCCAATAAATAAAGCAGCCAGTGAATTAAACAAATTTTTTAAGAAATATAAAATTAATCTAGCTGTAGAACAAAGATATTTTCCTTTGTCACAAAATAAAGTTTCGAAACTAAATGTTATTTTTTCTGCCTCATTTGGAAGACAACTTGAATATTACACAGGAATGGTTTTTAGAATTGATATCAAATCAAATTTAAAAAATAAAAATGTTATTAATGGTGGAAGGTATGATCACTTAATCTCAGATCTTGGATCTAAAAAAGAGGTTCCAGCAGTTGGGGCTGCATTAAATATATGATGAACGATATCATAAATGTTGGAATTCCTAGCAAAGGTAGACTTAGAAAAGATGTTTTAAATATCTTTAAAAAGAAGAAATTAAAACTTTTTTCTGAGAGAGGAGAAAGAGATTTGCTTGCATCAATTAAAGGTAAAAAGAATATTAAAATTATTTATTTACATGCGCGAGAAATTATTCAAAGATTAGGAGAGGGCTCTTTAGATTTTGGATTTTCTGGATTTGATTTATTTAAAGAGAGCGAAATTAATATTCAAAATAAGATTACTGTCAGTAAAAAATATAATTTTGGTAAAGCAAAATTAGTTGTTGCCATTCCTGATGAATGGATTGATGTACAAACGATTGCTGATTTAGAGGAAATAGCTTTTGAATTTAAAGATAAAAAAAAGAAAAGATTAAGAGTGGCAACAAAATATCCAAACTTAACAAGAGAATTTTTGTTCTCTAAAGGAGTAACTCAATTTAAGTTAGTAAGCAGCTTAGGTGCAACAGAAGCTTATCCTTTCACAGAGTCTAGTGAGATTATTACAGATATAACTTCCACTGGAGAAACATTAAAAGCTAATAACTTAAGAATATTGAAAGATGGAGAAATATTAAAATCTGAAGCCTGCATGATGATTTCTAGATCATCTGCTAAAAAAAAAGCTTTGAAAAGTTTGACTAAATTACTTTCTAAGAATTAAATCTTTCCAATAAATAAGGATAATTTTAATAATATCTAGGTTTCTAAGGACCGCATAAAGGCCGACTAATATCCCAAGGCCTATAACAATTTTAAATATTAATAATAATTCCATTGCACATTCTATATATGATATAAACCGATTCATGGAAGTTATATTTTTAGTTATTTTAGTTGCTTTGTTAGGAGTAGTTTCAACAATTCTTTATTTAAATCTAAAATCTAAGCCTAAAGATGAAAATAAAGATGCTGAAGAAATAGCTAATTTAAAATCTGAAATTTCAAATTTAAAAGACACTTTAAATACAACAATTAATAATTCACTGGGTTCAATGTCTACCTCATTTAATGCCTTATCTACAGGAGTTACAAAGGATATGACTGAAGCCCTTACTAAAGTTGACGAGAAGGTTGGTAATTTTAACCAACAGGTACAATTATTAAATCAAAGCCAAGAGGGTATTACTAAAATTTTAGCAGGGGTTAAAAAGTATGGAACACTTGCAGAGTTTTCTTTAGATTCGCTTATCAAAGACTTATTACCTGTCTCACAATTTCAGACCAATGTTAAGATGAAAGAAGATACTAGCGAGAATGTAGAATTTGCAATTAAACTTCAAGGAGATGTTTTGGTTCCAGTAGATAGTCATTTTCCAGTAGAAAAATTTAAAGCAATCACAGATGCTTATGATGCAGATGATAAAAAAGCAGTTGCTGATGCTAGAACGAAATTAGCAAGTGCATTTAAGGCTAAGGCAAAAAGTGTTATGGAAAAATATATTGTTCCACCTAAAACGACTGATTTTGCAATAGTTTATGCGCCAACTGAAAGTCTTTATAAAGAATTAACTGAATATCAAGATCCAAGTACCAAAGAATTATTAACCCAAGAATTAATGAAAAAATATAAAATAGTAATTTGTGGCCCTAATACTCTATCTGCTTATTTACAATCATTACATATGGGCTTTCAATCACTAAAAGTACAAAAAGGAGCAACAGAAATATATAACCATCTTAAAACTATCACTACTAGATTTGGAAAACATTTTGACAATATAATAACACTTAGAAAAAAATTAGAAGAGGCCATGGGTGTAGTAGATAAGTTTGGTACCGATGCAAGATCAATAAGCAGAACTTTAGAAAATATAAAAGATCCCGAGCAAGTTGAGAAAGCTGTACAAACAGAAAATGTAGAAAAATTTGTTGAAAGAAATAAACAGCTTAAAAATTAATTTCTTTTTTCCAATAATACCGATTATAAGAAATCAAATGCAGTGGAATAATAAATACATTTATCCAAAGTCTACAAGATCAATATTTCAAGGTTCAAGACATTACTCTGTAAACAAAGAAAATCTACCATCTGTAACGACTATTTTAAAAGCAACTGAATCTGAAGAAAAAAAAGCAAAATTAGAAGAATGGAAAAAAAGGGTAGGTTATAAACAAGCAGAAGTTATTTCAAGAGAGGCAACTTCTCGTGGAAGTTCTATGCATGATTATTTAGAAAAATTTTTGCTTGGAAAATTAAATATGGATTTACTTGGAGATAATACTCGTGAGAAAATGATGGCCGATCAAATTATAGAAAATGGATTAAGAGATAAATTAAGTGAGATTTGGGGATGTGAGGCAACTTTATATTATCCTGGGAAATATGCAGGTGCTGCAGACTGTATTGGCATTTACGAAAACAAAGAAACGATTATAGACTTTAAACAAAGCAACAAACCAAAAAAAGATGAGTGGATTGATGATTATTATTTACAATGTGCAGCATATTCATTAGCTCATAATAAAGTGCATGGGTCAAATATTACTCAGGCAGCAATTCTTTTATGTACCAAGGATAATATTTTTCAAAGATTTATAGTTGAGGGTGAAAGATTAATAAATTATCAAAATCAATTTTTAGAAAAGGTTGAACAATTTTATTCACAAAGGATAACAAATTGAATTATGTAGTTTGGGATATTGAAACAGATTCAGCCCAACTTGATTGGGCTACAATGATTGAGATTGGTGCCATTCTATTAGATGAAAATTTTAATGAAAAAGAAAGATTTACAGCTAGATGCAGGATGCCCCAAGACCGAGTTCCATCTGCGACCGCTTTATGTATCAATAAATCAAATGTTGATTTGATTACCAAAGGTAACTTGAGCCATTACCAAATGATTGCTCAAGTAGAGAAAAAATTCCGTGAATGGTCACCTGCAACATTTATGGGATTTAGCTCGGTTGGATTTGATGATGAAATTCTTAGGCGAGAGTTTTTTAAATCATTAAGAAAACCATATTTGATTAATACAGAAGGTAATTCAAGACATGATGCATTAAATATGATTAAGGCAGCATTTGCTATTGATGAAAATGTTCTTAAAACTGAGCTCAATCCTAAAGGAAATAAATCTATGAAATTAGAGTCGCTAGCAAGACTTAATGGCTTTGACTCTTCAGGGGCCCATGGAGCTCTTTTTGACACTGAATTAACTGTAAAAGTTCTAGGTTTATTAAAGAATAAGCAACCAGATTTATGGCATGAATATTTAAAGACCAAAAGTAAAGTTGTTGTTGAAAATTTAATAAAACAAGAAAAAATGTTTACGATTAATGAGAATTTTTTTGGAAAAAATTATTTGTTTTTAGTTTCTCCTTTGCATCCAAATTCATGCATGCATCCAGTTTATAAATGGGGGCAAGTGGTGAATTTATCTGCAAATATTGAAGAACTTCAAAAACTTAATTATCAAGATTTAAAAAAAGAAATGAAGAAATCACCTCGTTTTTATAAAACAATTAAATCAAATAAAGCCCCTATAATTTTAGATAAAAGCTTAGGTCTGAAAGTAGACCCGTATAAAAAAATTGGAATTAATTTGCTAAACAAAAGAGCAGAATTAATGAAATCAAATGAAAAATTTTCTCAAGATATATGTAATATTTTAAAAGAAGCAGCAGAAGAAAAAATGGAAACAGCATCGCAAGAAGATGCTGAACCAGAGGAGACAATCTATTCTGGGGGTTTTGATACATTTAATAAAGACGTACCATTATTTGAAAAATTTCACTCTTCAGAATGGAAAGAGCGATTGGCTTTATTAGATAAGTTTAAAGATGACAGATTGGTAACATTTGGTCATAGTCTGATATATAATGAGGCGCCAGAAATTTTACCAAAAGAAATTTATACAAAAATTAAAAGAAGAATTGCATCCAGAATACTTAGTACGAACAAAGAGAAATGGTGGACAGTTTCAGCTTTTTATTCAGAGTGTGATGAAATTAGAGAAAATAACGACAAAATGTTTTCATTTAAAACAGTAGACGAAAAGCTTAAATTTCTTGATGGAATTAATGATTATGTCATGAATTTAGAGCAAAAATATTCTGATGCTTAGTTGATAAATCCAAAAAAGATTGTTTTTGATCATTGAATATTAATTTTAATCAATTATATCCACTGTATGCTTAAAGATTTTAAAGACGAAGATTTTGAAAAAAAAATCAAAAATGAAGACGTATCAGTTATTCAATTTTCTGCTGCGTGGTGTGGTCCTTGCAAGGCTTTAAAACCTGTAATGGATAAATTATCAGATGAATACAAAGATAAAGCTGGTTTTTATTATGCAGATATAGAGGATGGTGGAATTAATACTGGAAGTGCCGCAGGCATTAGAGGGGTTCCTACAGTAATCGTCTATAAAAAAGGTGTTGAAGTAGATAGAAAAGTAGGTGGTGTACCAGAGGGACACATGAAGGAATTTTTAGAAAAAAATATCTAATTTAAATTCAGTACTTCACCAGCTAGATACAAAGAACCCGTTATTAGGATCAAGTCATTTTTTTTGATCGGAATTGACTTTATTGCTTCAAATATATTTTCTTTGTATTGGACATTTTTAAAGTCAATAAGCTTATTTTTTAAATCCATTCCCCCAATTGAGTTTGATTGATTTGGAATATCTATAGTAGTCAAGGTCGTAATCTCTTTAAAGTAACTCATATATTCTTGATGATCTTTATTAGCCATCATTCCAAGAATGATATGTTTATTACAATTTAAGCTCTCTAAGTAATCGTTTAAAACTTTCGCACCAAGAGGATTATGAGATCCATCTACTAATAATCTATTTTCTTTAACTAAATCTTTTAATTTTCCCTCAGTGATTTCTTGTAGCCTTGCAATACTTTTAATTTTTGTAATACCATTTTTAATATGTTCGTCATTTATATTAATTTCTTTGACTAATCTTAGAGTTGCAATTGCTGTTGAAATATTTTCTAGTTGAAATTGACCATTTACATTGGGCTTCGGAAGCCTGATTCCCCCAGTCACATCCTCAAAATAGAAGAAACTATTTTCATTAACTGAATAATTATAATCTTTACTAAAAAATAATTTATTAGATTTATTATCTCTTATTGTTTTTTCAATTTGTTTTGAAGTTTCATTTGAACTTTGTTTTGCAACAATAATATTAGAATTTAGTAACTTTGATGTTTTTTCAAAAATAATTTTCTCAATAGTTTGTTCATTTTTTGGAAGCCAATCTAAATGATCTAAGCCTATAGATGTTACAACACTTGCCAGGTTTTGATTTAAAATATTAGTTGCATCAAATCTATGGAATAGTCCTGTCTCAATTAAATTTATATTATCTGGATATTCTGCTGATTTATAAAAGTATGCAGCTGTTAAAATTTCAAAAAATGTAATTGGTTGATTATCATTTGCTTTTTCAACTTGTTCTAAAAGATTAGATAATTCATCATCATTAAGCTCTTTGTTATTAAATACAAACCGTTCATTAATTTTTTTGATATGTGGGCTGGTGTAGATATTACAATTAATTTTTGCTTCTTTTAGTATCGCATACATTGCTTGAATTGTTGAGTATTTACCGTTAGTGCCAACTACAGAGATTGCTTTAATTTTATTTTGGGGATTGTCTAATTTTTTACAAAGATTTAATATTCGATCTAAGCTTAGATCAATTTCTTTAGGATGCAGCTTTTGTAAGCGATTGACTATTTGCTGAAGTTTCATTTTCCTCAGTGCTTATAGCAGAATTTTTCTTTAACAATATTGATAATAAAGCTCCAATTTTTTTAGCTAAATCTTTTCTTTCAACAATTAAATCAACAAACCCCGTTTTTTGAACGTATTCACTTGTTTGAAAGTTTTCAGGCAGTTCCTCTTTAACTGTTCCCTGAATTACTCTTTTACCAGCAAATGCAATTAATGAACCAGGTTCTGCAATATGAATATCACCTAACATGGCATAGGAAGCAGTAATACCTCCGGCTGTTGGATCAGTAATTAATACTAGATAGGGAAGGTTATTACTCTTCAATTCATTGATTGCTAATGTTGTTCGTGTCATTTGAGATAATGAAATTAAACTTTCCATCATTCTCATTCCACCACCGGCACTCACACAAATAAATGGAGTTTGATTTTCTATAGCATGTTGAATTCCATATAAGAAAGCCTCACCTTCTGCTGAAGCCATAGAGGCACCCAAAAAATCAAAATCGGATGCAACCGCTGTTACTTTTATGTTATCAATATTTCCACAAGCAACCATCATTCCACAATCAAGACCTGTTTTTTTTCGAGCACTTTTCAATCTATCTTTATAAGATTTTGAATCCGACCATACTAAAGGGTCATCCTTAGGAATAGGTGTTTTGAAAACTTCATAATTATTTTTTCCAAAAAGAATATCAAATCTTTGATAAGGTTTAATTCTATGATGCTTGTTACAATCAGGACAAACCCATAAATTTTTTTCTAAATCTTTTTTTAATATTGGACCCTTACAACATGAAGTCCAATCACTTTTAGCTATTTCTTCTTTTGATGCTCTTTTATGTATAGCAGTTTTTATTTTTTCACCTGCTTTAATTATTTTTGTAATCCAATTCATTTAATTTTATTTTTGAGTCTCCTAACAATACTAGTAACATTTGTGACAGCATTTTGTCGCCTATTAATAGAATTAGTTATTTCTTTACAAATTGCACTTCCAACAACCAAACCATCAGCCTTTTTGAGTGATTTTATTGTTTTTTCAGTTATTCCAAATCCAATTACAACATTCTTAGATTTATTTTGTTTTTTGATTTTACTATATCTTTGCAATATTTCTTTAGAAGAGACTTTTAATTTACCCCCTGTAGTCGAAAGCATACTTATATAATAAACCATATCATGCGAATCTTTGATTATTTTTTTCAATCTTATCTTAGATGTAGTAGGAGATACTAATTGAATAAAGTTAATCCTCTTTTTTTTACATTTAGTAGCGAAACTTTTGTTTTCTGGATAAGGTAAATCTACAACAATTAATCCGTCAACTTTTGATTTTTTACATTTATCTAAAAATTTATTTTCATTATATTGAAAAATCATATTGTAATAACCCATTAAAATAAGAGGTTTATTTTTTTTTATTTTTTTAAAATCTTTAGCTATTGAAAATACGTCATTAATTTTAATACCATTTTTAATAGCACGATAGGCACTAGTTTGTATTTGACCACCGTCTGCAATAGGTGTGTTGTGTGGAAAGCCTAGTTCGCAAATGTCAGCATGATTAGAAATTGATTTTAATATTTCCAAAGATTTTTTTTTAGTATTGTCACCAGCTACTGTGTAAGTAAGCAAAGCTGGTCTATTCTCACTTTTTGCATTTTGAAAAGCCTGATTTATTAAAGAATTCATCATTTTTTGCATAATCTTTCTTTTAGAATATCTCTATCTTTTTTTGCATCGCCACATGAATTTACAATTATTATTGTATCTTTGCTTAATTTAGGTGCAATTTTAATTGCTTCTGCAAATGCGTGACTTGGTTCTAAACTAGGATTTAAATTTTCATATTTAGTCACCATTTGATGTGCGTCTAATGCTTCCTCATCTGTTGCATATGTATATCTTGCTCTTTTAGTGTCCTTTAAAAAACAGTGCATAGGACTAACACCTGGATAATCTAATCCAGCACTTATAGACTCAGTCTCATTTATTTGTCCCTCTTTATTTTGACATACATAAGAAGCAGCTCCATGTAATATTCCAATTTTAGTTTTGCGGCTTAATGGAGCTGCATGGAGTTTTGATTTTTTGGGTCCCCCTGCTTCCACACCAATTAATTCAATCTTCTTTTTATCATAGTCAATAAATTCACTCCAAAATCCATATGCTGAACTTCCACCTCCAACACAGTTAATTAATTTTATTTTATTTGGTATCTTTTTAAATTCTTTTTTTAATTGCAGTTTTAGTTCTCTAGAAATTTGTGCTGTACTCCAGCCACAAATTTTAACAAATATATTTGGACCAACAGTGCTTCCAACACACATATGAGTGTTATCACAATTTGATACCCAATATCTCATACATTCACTTACAGCATCAACTAACGTTTGGCTTCCAGAATAAACCGGAACTATTTCAGCTCCATTTTTTCTCATCGCATCACAGTTAGGTTTTTGTCTTTTAATATCCTTTGCACCCATAAATATTTTGCATTTAAGACCAAATTTTTTAGCTGCCATACTTAACATTTTTCCTGCATATCCAGCACCAGTATCTCCAACTATATATTTTTTACCCATTGCTTTACAAATAAGCGCATGAACAGTTGCATTATATATTTTGTGCGCACCTCCATTTGCTTCGGAGACAACTTTTGCCCAAATCTGAGCACCACCTAGATGGTTTGTTAAATTATTAAGTTTTACAAACGAGGTAGGAGCTCCAATATAATTTTTGAAATAAAAATCTCTTTGCTTGAGAAATTTTTTATCTTTTCTTAGTTTTTTAAATTTATTTGTTAAATCCTCTACAGGTTTTTTTAAAGTCTCAGGAATAAAACTTCCTCCAAATTTACCACCCCAAAAGCCATGTTGATCGTGCTGATCAATTAAAGGAATTCCTTTTTTAAGTTTCATTATGTATCTGTTTTATCTTATTTAAAAATATATCTATTTTGGATTTATCTTTTACCCCAGAAGTCTCCAGACCCCCAGATATATCTATAATATCTGCTATTTTTTTATAATTTTCAAGATGGTCATTTATTTGAATGTCACCTGCTATCATTAATGGTTTGTTAATCTTTATTTCTTTAATAAGCCCATGATCAAAAGCCATACTTTTTTCATAGCCTTTACTATCAAATAAATAAATATCAGTAACCTCAGAAAACAAACGATATTTTTGAATATCACTTTCATTTATTACAGTTAAAGCAGTAATTATTTTTTTATTATATTTTTCTTTAATTTTTTTGATTTCTTCAGGTGTGCAGTCATAAATTTGGTAATAATCAAAGGGGAGATCTTTAATTTTTTCTAAAATTTCTTGATTAGGTTTAACCAGCACTGCTACAAAATTAGAATTTTTTTTATCTGAAGTTAATAGTTCATTCAACTTTTCAATCTCAACATATCTTGGGCTTTTTTTATAATTACAAATAAACCCAATAAATTGAGGCGGATATTGATGGTTAATTATAAAATTAAGAGTATCGGGATCTGAAACGCCACAAATCTTACAACCTATCATTAGCTTAAATGATTGATTAATGTTTGAATATTCTCTTTAATGCTGCCTTTAGTGATTGGTCTGCCAATTACCAACCAATCACTTCCATTTTTATACGCCTGCTTAGGTGTTAAGACTCTTTTTTGATCATTTAATTTTGAATTAAATCTTATTCCAGGAGTTATAATTTCTTTCTTAAATACTTTTCTGACTATATTAACTTCTTGTGCACTACAAACAATAGCATCTAATTTTGCTTTATTTGCCAACTTAGCTTGATAGTAAACTAATTTTCTAACATCTTTATTAAAACCAATTTCTTTAAGAGCTTTATTATTCAAAGATGTTAGAATTGTTACTCCTACTAATTTAGTTCTACCAGATACTTGCTTAGCTGCTTTTAATGCCTCTAATCCTGAACTAATATGTATCGTACAATAATTGAATTTGAGATCTTTAATTGCCTTCATAGCTGAGGAACAAGTATTTGGGATATCTGAAAATTTGTAATCTCCAAAGGTTATTTGATTTTTTAATTTTGAAACAAACTTTCTACCATTTTTTGAATTTAAAAACTCTAATCCAAATTTATAACCTATTTTTAATTTTGAAGTTTTTGATTTTTTTATTATTTCTCTGATTCTTAGAATATTTGTGCTGTCACAAGCTATGAATATTTTATTCTTTTTCATTGTTTAATTTATTAAACAAGTCTTTAGACATTTTAAAGTGAATTGTTTTTTTTTCAGGAGTATGAACCTTTTCACCAGTTTTGGGGTTTCTTGAAATCCTTGCTTTTTGCTTATTCGTTGAAAAGACCCCAAAACCTCTAAGCTCAACTCTTTCACCACGTCTTAAAGTTTTTTTAATTTCTTTGAGAATAATTTCAGTGAATTTCTCTAAATCTTTTTTTAAAAAATTTGGATAATTCTGTGAGAGTTTTTTTAAAAGCTTTGATTTTACAATAGCCAATTTTTATCTTCTTGTTTTATTTACTCTTTTTCCTCATCTTTTTTTTTCAGATCATCTGATAATGAAGAAAATGGAAGGTTCTTTCCAGATCCCTCTGATCCATATTTATCCAAAGCTTCCTTCTTTTCAATTTCCTCAAGAAGTTTTATACTTAAAGACACTTTTCTTTTGTTTAAATCTAAATCTAAAATTGCACAATCTATTCTTTCGCCTCCCGTAAATCTTGAAGGTCTTGCATCTGCTGCATTTATTGCTATTTGAGATTTTTTGATTTGAAAATCCATTTCACAACCTTCTGGTCTCACAATTAAACCTTTATTATCAGTTGACATTATCTTAACTGTAATTGTCTGGTTTACTTTTTTGTCTTTAAACCAATCAAAGGGGTCTGATTGTGTTTGTCTTAATCCTACTCTAATTTTTTGATCTGATACTTTAATTTCAAGAACTTTAACTTTCAACTTGTCACCTTTTTTATATTTTGTTAGTTCTTCCTCACCTTTATTTAGGTAAGTTAAGTCGTTGCAATGTAAAAAGGCATCTATATCCAAATCATCTACTTTAACAAAAAGCGAATATTCGTTTTTGTTAACAACTTGACCCTCAACTATTGAACCAACCGGGAATTTTTTCTCAAATACCTCAAATGGGTTTTTTTGAGTAAGTTTATGAGATATTGCTACTCTTCTTTTTTCTTTATCAATTTCAGTAATTACACAGTCAATTTCATCACCGACTTTAAACATTTTTTTCGCAGAAATATTTTTTTTTGTCCAACTTAGTTCACTTGAATGCAGCAAAGTTGTTAGTCCAGGTTCTAATTCACAGAACGCTCCAAAGTCCATAATTTTCACAACTTTAACTTTATAGTTTTTATTCAATTCATAATTTTCAATATGCTCAAAAGGATCAGGTGAAAGTTGTTTAACAGAGCAGCCTACTTGTAACTTTTCTTTATCAACTGAAATAACTTTTAAATCATGTTTTTCACCGATATTAAAAACTTCATCTGGATGATTTACTCTTGAGTAAGAAATTTCTTGTAAATGTACTAATACATCAAGTTCACCATTAACGTTAAAAAAGCATCCAAACGAACTATAGCCTTTAACTTCCGCACCCTTAATAATATCTCCAACTTTATACTTTTCTATAA
>CACECY010000016.1 GCA_902558205.1 uncultured Pelagibacteraceae bacterium
AAAATAACCAAATATTTTCTTAGCTGCAGTTAAATCTAATTGTTTATCTGCATCAAGACTTAAAAGAGCTCTATCAAGTAACGATAAAGCATCTCTAACTGATCCTTCAGAAATTTTTACTATAAGCTTTAAAGCATCATCCGAAGCCTTACCATTTTCTTTGTCCTTTATTTTTTTTATAAAATCAAATAATTCTCCTGACCTAATTCTTGATAAATCAAATCTTTGACACCTAGACACAACGGTAATGGGTATTTTTTTAATTTCTGTTGTAGCAAATATAAATTTTAAATATTCAGGAGGCTCTTCCAATGTTTTTAATAATGCGTTAAAGGCCTGCTTACTTAACATATGGACCTCATCAATGATAAAAATTTTATATTTAGATGAAGTTGGTCCATATCTAGAAAATTCAATTAAATCTCTAACGTCATCTACACCTGTTTTACTTGCAGCATCCATTTCAAGAACATCAATGTGCCGTGAGCTTGAAATAGCTTCACAATTTTCACATAAATTTTCTTTACATAATTTTTCAATTCCATTCAGACAGTTTAAAGACTTTGCAACAATTCTTGCAGTTGTTGTTTTTCCAATTCCTCTTATACCAGTAAAAAGATAAGCATTTGGCACTTTATTTGCCTTAATAGAATTTTGGATAGTCTCAGCAATAATGCTTTGACCAATCAGGTCATCAAATGTCTGAGGTCTATATTTAAGAGCTAAAACTTTAGTATTTTTATTCATTTATTATTTTAGGAGACTAGAACCTGAAAAACTGTCTTTACGACTGCTTCTGTTAAGATCTGATCGGGTTCAAGCAGCATCCACCTCTAGCCTCCAAAACCATTATAGCAGTATTGTTTTCCAATCTACAAGAAAAGATTATGCTTTTTTTTCTCTAACTGGATCTGCCTCAAACACACCAAGAACATGAAAATCTTGACAATGAAGACCTAACTCCTCAAGTGATTTCTGAACTTTTTTATCTTCAATATGTCCATCGAGATCACATAAAAAAAAGAAGGAGTCGAAAGAATTTTTTTCAGGATAACTTTGTAATTTAGTTAAATTTACTCCATTAATAGCAAACCCACCTAAAGATTGATAAAGTGCTGCTGGCTTACTTTTTAGCTTAAATAAAAAAGATGTTATATATTTTTTATTATTAAATTCTGGTTGCTTTAAATCTTTACCCATAACTAAAAATCTTGTCAAATTTCCAGGCTCATTTTCTATATTTTTTTGAATTATTTCTAATCCATATGTTTCTGCACTTAAGGTTGAGGCTATTGCACCTTCATTTTTTTTTTTATTCTTAGAAATCATCTTTGCAGATCCTGCTGTATCAGCTCTTACATGTTCATTCATCTGATTTTTTTTGATGAATTTAGAACATTGAGATAAGGCTTGAGCATGAGAAAATACATTTTTAATATCTTTTATTTTAACACCTGGTTGACCTAATAAATTATGTTCAATTTTCTGAAAATATTCAGCATAAATATTCAAACGATATTTAAAAATTAAATATTCAATACCGATATTTCCGGTAATCCTATTTGACTCTGGAATTACAATTTTAGAATTTCGCTCGCTAGATGCATTTAAAAAACATTCATCAAAAGTTTTGCATGGAATAATTTCTGCATTGCTGTCTATAGCGAGTGATGCTAAGTGAGAATAGGCGCCATATGTACCTTGAAAATAAATCTTGCTCATAATTATTTATATTTCATAATTTTTTTTATAGCTAGAAAATCTTCATTAGTATCTACACCTATTGGTGATCTGCTAGCAAGACCAACATTAATTTCTATACCATTATCTAAAGCTCTCAATTGTTCTAATCTGTTTTCCAACTCATTTTTAGATCGCTTAAATGAGACAAATTTTTTTAAAGTTTGTAATTCGTAACAATAAATTCCAATATGATGGTATATATCTTTTTTTTTTTTGCCTTGAATATTTCTCATAAAATTTTCTGCTATTGGAAAAGAATTTTGACTAAAAGGTTCTTTAATTTTAACTTTTACTAAATTTTTGTTTTCATACATTTTATCATCACTAATAAAAGCTGCTAAAGTTCCAATTTTTGAGTCTTTTTTTTTCATTTGAGCATCTAATAGTTTGATATCATCAATGTCTATATCTGGCTCGTCTCCTTGAATATTCATTACAAAATTGACATCTTTTTTATTTAATAAATTCAGTGCTTCAAATATTCTATCTGTTCCTGTTTGATGATTGCTAGAGGTTAGAATTACATTTCCACCATTATTTTTAACATCATCTACTATTTCTTGATCCTCTGTTGCCACTATTACTTCACCAATTTCAGCACTTTCCGCTCTTTTAAAAACATGAGAAATAATAGATTTACCATTTATCTTCAGTAAAGGTTTTCCTGGCAGTCTAGTAGCTGACATTCTGGATGGTATAATTATTAATGTTTTCATAGCTTATTTATATTTATTTAGATAATAAATAGGGGCAAAATTGTACAGCAAAATATAAGAAATTTTATAATATTAATGCTATAGGTTCGTTATTAAATTTATCAAAAAATGGACTCATTTGAAATTAATAAAATAGTTGCTGCGGTTCTTTTAGTTGCATTACTAATCATTGGTATTGGAAAACTTTCAGATATAATATTTTACGTAGATAAGCCTGAAACACCAGGTTATGTTGTAGAAGTAGAACAAATTTCTGCAAATAACACACAACAGGAAACAGATATAGCTGAGGAGAAAGTTGATATTGCTGCATTAATTGCAATGGGGGATATAGCTACTGGAGAAAAAGTGTTTAAAAAATGTGCAGCTTGTCATTCAATTATTAAAGGGGGAAAAAATAATATTGGACCAGCTTTGTATAATGTTGTTGGTAGAAAAGTTGGATCTATAAGTGATTATAAATATTCAAAAGCTCTTTCCGAATACAACAAAGAATGGACGATCGAGGAATTAAATGGTTACTTAGTTAAACCAGCTAAATGGATTAAAGGAACTAAAATGGCCTTTGCTGGATTAAGAAAAGAAAAAGATAGAGCTTCAGTCATTAAATATCTTAATCAAAATTCAGATAACCCTATTCAATTACCTTAATTTACCAAAACAATACAACAAAATGCTTTTCTGAACATGGGCTCTATTTAAAGCTTGTAACCACACTTTTGATTTTTTGCTTTTAAAAACAATATTATCTACTTCTTGGCCTCGAGGTAAACAATGTAAAAATGTACAATTTTTTTTTGCATAACGCATTAGATTATCACTCACTTTAAATTTTTTAAAATCTTTAATCTTATTTTTTTTATTTACTTTATCATTGAGAGATATAACTTTATCCGAAAATATAACATCAGCATTTGCAACTGCTTTTTTTGGATCATTAAAAATATAAACTTTCTTATTTTGATGTTTAACCCAATCTAAAATTAATTTTTTTGGTTCATATTTTTTTGGGCAACCAATATTTAACTTAAATGAAAATTTCACAGATGCTGCTATCAAACTATTTAAAACATTATTGGAGTCTCCTATCCAAGTTATGTTCAATTTTGAAATAGGTTTTTTTTTAATTTCCTCAACAGTAAAAACATCTGATAAAACTTGTGTAGGATGAGATGAGGGAGATAAACCATTGATAATTGGAATTGATAAATATTTTTTGAAATTATCAACTTTTTTATCACTATCAGTTCTGAGCATAAAACCATCTCCGTAGGAAGATAATATTTTTGCTGTATCCTCAATGGATTCTCCTCCTTTCCCTAAATGTAATTCGTTAGATCTAAGTGTGATCGTTCCACCGCCTAGCTGTTTTATAGCAAGGTAAAAGCTTAATCTCGTCCTCAAACTTGGCTTTTCAAACATTTGAATTAACAATTTACCCTTTAAAGGAGCATTATTATCTGTCTGCAAAGTACCCAGTTTAGATCTTTTTTTTTTTCTTTTTTTTGCATCAATTAATATTCTTCTTAGATCTTTTGCTGGAATATCTTTGAGGTGAATAAAATGCTTCATATGATTAATATTCAAAACAAACTTTTTTTATAATCTTAAGAGCTAAATCAAGCTCTGATTTTTTAACATTAAGTGGTGGTAAAATTCTCACAACATTATCTGCTGCTCTTATTGTTAGTAGTTTATTGTCCATTAATTTTTTAATAAAACTTGATTGATCTTTTCGAAGTTTAAGTCCAATTAAAAAACCTCTTCCTCTAACCTCTTCTATTATATTCGGATATTCATTTTTAACTTTATTCAATTTTTTTAAAAAATATTTAGATTTTTTTTTAACATTATCTAAAAAACTTTTTTTAGAAACGATATCAAAAACAGTATTTCCTATTTGCATTGCGAGAGGATTTCCTCCAAAAGTTGATCCGTGGGTACCTGCAACCATACCAGATGCAACTTTTTTATTCATTAAAACAGCGCCTATAGGAAAACCACCACCGATACCTTTTGCAATTGGAACAATATCCGGCTTTACTTTTGATTTTTCGAAAGCAAAAAAATCTCCTGACCGACCTACTCCACATTGAACTTCATCGAGGATTAATAAGACTTTTTTTTGATCACATAATTTTCTAAGGCCTTTTAAACACCAATCTGGTATAACTTTAATTCCCCCCTCACCCATAATTGTTTCTATCATCACAGCAGCAGTATTTTTTGATATTAGTTTTTTTAAAGACTTATGATCACCAAAATCAAAATGGTCAAAACCATTTATTTTAGGCCCAAAACCCTCTGTCATTTTTTTTGATCCACTAGCGTAAATTGCAGCTATTGTTCTTCCATGAAAGGAATTCTTTATACATAAAACTCTGTTTTTCTTCGGCTTTCCTATTGAATAAAAATATCTTCTTGCAACTTTAATTGCTGCCTCTGTGGCCTCAGCACCACTATTTTGAAACATAACAAAGTCTGCAAATGTTTTTTGAACAATTTTTTTTGCTAATTTTTCTCCTTCTGGAATAGTAAATGCATTAGATACATGCCAAATTTTTTTAGATTGATTTTTTAGAGCCTTTATCAACCTAGGGTCTGCATGACCTAAAGAGTTAACTGCGATCCCTTGTACAAAATCTAAATACTTTTGCCCTTTAGTTGAAATTAAAAAACTACCTTTGCCTTTATTAAAAGCAATTTTTTTTCTGTTATAATTTTTTACTAGAAAACTCATAATTGAAATTTAGTAATACTAAATTAAGGAAAATTAAATAAATAGATTCAATTTTCGATTGTAAAATTAAACAAACAACTAACATGGTTGTTAATAAGTACTAAAAACTTCTTGTTAATAGTAGTTTAATAACACTATATTGTGTTTTTTATTAAAACTACTACATTATATAGATTATTATGAGTTGGACAGAGGAAAAAGTTTCAAAACTAAAAGAATTATGGGGCAAAGGAAATACCGCTAGTCAAATTGCTGAGATACTTGGTGGAATGAGCAGAAATGCAGTGATTGGAAAAGCTCATAGACTTAATTTGTCAGCTAAAATAAAAACAAGAGCGGCTGCATCAAGTAAAAATTTTGATGACAATTTGGAAACAACTACTGTCACCTCCAAAAGAGGAAGAAAAAGTAAATTTAAGTCTTTAATAATTGAAAAAGATTTCGAGCCTGAAAACCCAAAACAATTGGAGGAGTTAGATGATAACTCATGCAAATGGCCTATTGGACATCCAGATGAAAAAAATTTCTATTTTTGTGGAAGATCCTCTCTAAAAGATTTTTCATATTGCAAATTGCACTTGCTTTATGCTTATCAACCAAAAGGCAAGAAAGACGAAGTTAAAACAAAAGAGGAAGTTCCCGAATTTATTGAAAAAAAAATTCAATCAATTTGATTAAATTCTAGCTACTTTATCTATTTAGTTAAGTATTTTTCTGTTGAAAATTGTCCACCTTCTCGCCACATATAGGCATATTTTTTAACTTCATTATTAAAATATTTTTTACTCGGTGTTCCTATTTCAGCATTACTTTTATATTTCCCAGATAGAACATTGTCGTACTTAAGTAATCTTAGTTGATCCTGTGTTAAAATTGGATTTGGAAGTAATTCAAATATTTTTGCAGTAAACAGAGCCATAGGTAATGGCATTGGTAATAATAATCTTTTTTTGCCAATTAGACTTAAAAGTCTCTCAATTATTTCTTTAAATGAAATTACCTCTGGTCCAACACATTCAATTATTTTTGAATTAATATTCTTAGTAATTACATCATAAATTACATCTGCTAAATCTGAACAGTGAATAGGAGTAAACTTTGTATTTCCAGAGTAATATAAAGGAAAAAAAGGTAGTCTATTCAATAATGTCATAAAATTAGTAGTAAAATTATCATCAACTGAATACACTACTGAGGGTCTCAGAATAGTTGCAGTCTGGAAATTATCTAATATATTTTTTTCTCCATCTAATTTGCTTTTAGCATAATTGCTATCTGTTGCGTCGTTAACTCCTAGAGCTGACAAGTGAATAAAATTTTTTAATTTATATTCTTTTGCTAATTTTGATAATAATGAAGGAAAAAGATTATGAATATTATAAAAAGTATTTCCTTTCTTTTTTTCAAACAATATTCCAACTAAATTTATACAAACATCTGCTTTGGAGAATAAATTTCTTATTTTTTTTTCATCGTAGATATTAGCTTCAACAATATCAATATATCCAGCGTTCCCTTGTGTTTTAATAATATAGCTTTTTTGATGTATATTTCTTGTTACTACTGTAACTCTGGTGTTATTTTTTGTTAATTTTCTAATTAGATGTCTTCCTATTTGACCACTGCCACCAAAAATTAGACAATTTTTAGGTTTCATATATATATATTTAAAAATGAATATTGATATTAAACTTCACAAACATGATTTACCAGATGATATAAAATTAGGCAATCTTATAGCAGTTGATGGTGAGTTTATGGGATTAAATGTAAAAAGAGACCCTTTATGCCTCATTCAAATATCCACCGGCAATTTGGACGCACATATAGTTCAATTAGACAGGTCAAAATATGAAGCGCCTAATCTAGTAAAAATATTATCAAACCACTCAATAACAAAAATTTTTCATTATGCCAGAGCTGATATTGCTCATATAAAACATTATCTGAAAACTGATACTAATAATATTTTAGATACAAAAATAGCCTCTAAATTGGCTAGATCATATTCAGATAGTCATTCTCTAAAAGTGTTAATTAAGGAATTTATCAATATCGATATAAGCAAACAATTTCAAAGTTCTGATTTCGGTGGCGAATTAACATCAGCCCAACTCAAATACTGTGCAAATGATGTTATCTATCTTCATCAAATTCATGACCAGTTAATTAAAATTCTTGAGAGAGAAAAAAGAATAGGGTTATATAAGAGCTGTTTAGAATTTCTTAAGACAAGGGTTGATCTTGATTTAGCATTATTTAAAGATGATATATGGGCTCACTAAATTTTAAAAATGAAATCAATGAAATTGGAAAAGGTGTTATAGATTTAGAAATTAAAGCACTAAAGAAACTTAAAAATTCTATAAATAAATCTTTCAACGATGCAGTTAATGTCATTTCAAAATGTAAATCAAAAGTAATCATATGTGGTGTTGGAAAAAGTGGAATAATTTCATCAAAAATTTCAGCTACTCTTTCATCAGTTGGAGTGCCTTCTTTTTCGATTTCAGCAAATGATTGTTCACATGGTGATCTTGGTAAAATTACTAATCAAGATATTTTGATTCTAATCAGTAATTCTGGAAATACTGATGAATTGTCAAATTTAATAAAATTCGCTAAAATTAACAAAATAACTTTGATTGGGATAGTATCAAATGATAGATCAAATTTATATAAATCCTCAAATATTAAAATTTTAATTCCTGAAGTAGAAGAGTCTGGACATGGAGTTGTACCCACTTCAAGTACAACTTCTCAATTAGCATTGGGAGATGCTATTTCAATCGCGTTAATGAAAAAAAAAAAATTTGGTAAACTTGATTTTAAAAAGTTTCATCCTGCGGGAAATCTAGGTAAAAAACTAAAAACAGCAAGTGATGTAATGCTAATTAAGAACAAAATACCTTTTGTTAATGAAAATGAAGTTATGAAGAACGCTTTAAAAATACTGAATGCAAAGAAACTGGGTTTCTTAGTAGTAGTAAATAATCAAAAATTGAACACTGGGATTTTTACTGATGGTGATCTTAAAAGATTGATGCAGAAGAAAAAAGACATAAAAAAACTTAAAATTAAGTCTTTTATGACCAGAAAGCCTTATATTGTTGAAGAAAATATTTTAGCTTCAGAAATACTTGCTCAAATGAATAAAAGAAAAATTACTAATGTATGTGTTTATAAAAAAAAAGATAAAAGAAAAATAGTCGGAGTAATTCATATCCATAATCTTTTAAAAATCTTAAAATAATTATTTATTCAATGAATAAAGTTATTAAATTAATTCTTTTTTCACTAATAATTTTTTTTATAATATTTTTTTATAAAATTTATTTTAAAAATAAAAATTTAGTTGATGAAGATTTCGATATAACTCCAAATATTGTAGTAGAGGAAAATCAAAATAATTTAATTAAAGATTTGAAGTATAGTATTAATTTAGGCCAAAATAATAAATATATAATTAATTCGGATTTAAGTGAAATTACATACAAAATTGACAAATCTGAAGTAGTTAATATGCAAGGTGTAACAGCTATCATAATAGATAAAAACCAAATTCCTATTGAGGTATCCTCTGAGCTAGCAAAGTATAATAATAGCAATTATGAAACTTTATTTGAAAAAAATGTTAAAATTAAATATCTCAACCATGAAATTTTTTCGAATGCAATGCAATTTGATTTTGAAAATCAAATAATAAAAATTTATAAAAATGTTGTGTATAATGGAACAATGGGTCATATGTTTGCGGATAATATAGATATAAACTTAATTATGAATAAAATTGATATTTATATGGATGGCGATAAAAAGAAGGTAGAATTAATATCAAATTAAAATGTCAAATATTAAAAAATTTAGAATTAAATCCTTTAAGAATCAGGACATAATTCTAAAATTAGACAAGATCTCACTTAAGTATGGAAAAAGATTGATCCTTGATAACCTTACCCTTGAACTGAACAATGGACAAATTATGGGCTTGTTAGGTCCCAATGGAGTAGGTAAAACAACTATATTCAATATTATAACTGGTCTTGTCTCTCCTGATTTTGGATCCATTTACATCAATTCAGAAGATGTAAAAAAATATCCCATCTATAAGAGAGCTTTAAAATACAAGATAGGTTTTGTACCTCAACATGGTGGCTATTTTCATAACATGACTGTTAATGATAACTTAAGAGCAATAGCAGAAATTGTAATAGAGGACAAAAATTTAAGAACAGAAAAAATTAACTCATTAATTTCAAAATTTGAATTAGATCCAATAAGAGATATAAAAGCAAATAATTTATCAGGCGGTCAAAAAAAAAAATTAGTAATATCTTTAGCTTTACTTTCTGATCCAAAAATACTTCTTTTAGATGAGCCTTTTGCAGCTTTAGATGTGATGACGATAAAGTTACTACAAAATATAATAGTTGATTTGCAGTATAACAATCAAATTTCAATAATATTATGCGATCATCAAGCAAGAGATCTTCTAGCATGTGTTGACAATGGAGCAATAATTCAGAATGGAAAAGTTATTGTTAAAGATACACCTACAAATTTAATCAAAAATATAGAGGCTCAAAAAGTATATTTTGGTGACTCATTTAAGATTAGTTAAATAAAAACTAATGTCTAAATTCATAATTAATAAAACAATCAAACCCTTTGCTAAAACACTTAATATTGAGGGCGATAAAAGTCTATCTATACGCTGGGCGCTTTTAGCATCTCAAGCAGTTGGAAAATCTTATGCTGAAAATCTCTTAAAATCTGATGATGTTTTATATACGCTAAATTGTCTTAAAAAACTTGGTACAAAAATTAAAAAAAAAAAAGATAAGTATGAAATTCATGGCTTAGGGCTAAATGGATATAAATTCAAAAATAATTTAGTTTTAGATGCTGGAAATTCAGGAACCTTAGGTAGGTTAATATTAGGATTGCTTATTCACACAAAAAAGAAAATAAAACTTATTGGTGATAAAAGCTTATCAAAAAGAGATTTTTTAAGAGTAACAAAACCTCTAGGAAATTTTGGAGCAAACTTCAAAACAAACTCTGGAAAACTTCCCATCACATTAATAGGGACAAAAAATCCTGTTCCAATTAGATATTACGAAACAAAAGGATCAGCACAATGTAAGAGTGCAATAATGTTGGCTGCACTTAATACAAAAGGTGAAACAGTTATAAAAGCAAAAAAATCAAGGGATCATACTGAATTATTGTTTAAATATCTTAAACTTCCAATAAAAGTTTACAAAAAAAAAGAATTTGACCTTATTAAAATTAAAGGTGGAAAAATAATAAAACCTTTCAATTACAAAATTCCAACAGATATAAGTTCTTGTGCTTTTTTTATTGTTCTTGCAGCTTTAGGTAAAAGTTCTGAAATTAAAATAAAAAATGTAAATATTAATCCATCTCGTTCGGGTATTATTAAAATATTAAAAATGATGGGTATTAAAATTAATTTTAAAAATGTAAAGATCTACAAAGGTGAAAAAATTGCTGATATTCATGTCAAGAGTGTTAAATCGATTAAACCAATCAAATGTCCATCAAAATTAACAAGTTCTGCTATTGATGAATTTTTGGTAATTTTTCTAGTTGCTGCTAAAGCTAATGGAACATCATACTTCACAAATCTCTCAGAGCTAAATCAAAAAGAAAGTCCACGTCTTAAATGGGGTTATAAGATTTTGCGTGAAATGGGTATTGAAACTGAAATTACAAGTAATTCTATTAAAATAGTTGGAAATCCTAATTTAAAAATAAACAAGAAAATTGTTATCAAAAAATATCTTAAAGATCATCGGGTATTTATGACAAGTGTTATTGCCGCCTTAATCTTTGGTGGTAATTGGACTATTTATGATAAAGATTCTATAAAAACTTCTTTCCCATCTTTTTTAAAAATTATAAAAGGTTTAAGATACTAAGGCTCTTTTGTATTTTTAAAATAATATTTAAAAGCTTGAAAAGTGTCATAAATCAATAATTATTAGATAATTTAACTTAATAAAATTAGTTAATAATTGTTGATTTAAATCATAAATTTATCTAAAAGGTCGTGTTTTAAAAAACAGAATAAATTTAATGGAAATATATAAAGATTTAACAAGTCCTGCATCACAAGAATTCGAAAAGCTTTTAAATAGCCAATTATCTAAAACAAATATTGAAGAAGGTAAAATTATTGATGGGAAAATTAATAAAATTACAGACAAATTTGTATTTCTTTTCATAGAAGGTTTAAAAAGTGAACCTGTGCTAGATATTAATGAAATGAAAAGCATGGGGCTTGCTGACAAAATAAAAATAGGTGAGAAAATTTCTGTATTTTTAGAAAAAATAGAGGATAAAAATGGTGAAGTTTTAGTTTCAGCAAGCAAAGCCCAAAAAATTAAAGGTTGGGATAAAATAGTTGAGGCTTACGAAAAAAAAGAACCGATAATGGGCAAGATTACATCTAAATGTAAAGGTGGATG
>CACECY010000017.1 GCA_902558205.1 uncultured Pelagibacteraceae bacterium
AAATCAGACACCAAATTTCAGAAGGTGAAACGTTTGACATAATTTTAAACCAATACCTTATTGATAAAAAAGAAATAGAAAATTTAAAAGATAAACTTTCTAAAAAAATTAATCTAAATAAGTTAAATACTGACCAAAAAATTTATCTAACAATTGATCAAGCTAATAATGAAATTAAAAATTTTATACTTCAAATTTCTAATAAAGAAAAAATTTACCTAACCAGAAATGAAAATGATGATTTTAATCAAGAAATTATTTTAACTAAACTAGATAAACAAATCATTTATCAAGAAAATGTGATTCTTAAAAGCTTGTATAAGTCCGCGACTGACAAAAAAATACCTGTGAATACAATTATAGAATTAGCAAGAATTTATGGTTTTCAAGTTGACTTTCAAAGAGACATAAGAAAAAAAGACCGTTTTCAAATTATGTATGAAGTTTTTGTAGATGAAAATGGTAAAAAAATAGAAACAGGTAATATATTATTTGCAAATCTAATTTTGAGTGGAGAAGATAACTCACTTTATTTTTTTGATGTAGAGGGAAGCATTGGACACTATGATAAAAATGGAAAAAGTATTCAGAAGGCCTTGATGAAAACTCCTATAAATGGTGCTAGACTTTCTTCACCTTTTGGAATGAGGAAACATCCAATAGATGGATTTAATAAAATGCATAGAGGTACAGATTTTGCTGCTCCCACTGGAACTCCTATAATGGCTTCAGGATCAGGAACTATAAAAAAAGCAGGTTGGTGTGGAGGTGGAGGAAATTGTGTTGTTATAAAACATAATTCAACTTATCAAACTGTCTATGCTCATATGTCAAAATTTGCTAGCGGAATAAAAAAAGGAATACGAGTTAAACAAGGTCAAACAATAGGATATGTCGGATCAACAGGAAAATCTACTGGGCCGCATTTACATTACGAGGTTATTGTAAATGGTAAAAAAGTTAATTCCCAAAAATTGAAACTTCCTTCAGGTAAAATTCTAAAGGGAAAAGAAAGAAAAATATTTGAAACAAAAAAAATAAAATTGGATGTTTTAAAATCTGAAAAAATTTTAGGGATAAATTAATTATTTAACGGCAACTACCTTAGCTGAATCTTCTTCTTTAGTGCTAGTAATTTTTTCTTCTTTCACTTCTGTTTTAGCTTCTTCTAAATTTTTATTTAAATTGGTTGAAACTTTATTTTCTTCAAGATTTGATGAATATCTTACTTTTTTAAAACTTTCTTGTTCATCTAAAATTCGCGTGAAATGATCTGCATGTTGAAAATAGTTTTCTGATAAAATTTTATCTCCACTGGATAAAGCTTCTCTTGCAAGATTGTTATATTTTTCAATTAGTTTTGATGCGTTATGATTATTTCTTCCAGGAACTTTTCGCTGAAAACTCTCATTGTTAGTAAAATTTGATCCAAATTTAGGTCTGTCACTATTAGACTTAAAATTTCTATCATTTCTTCTGAAGTTGTTTCTTCTATTATTATTATTGTTTCTAAATGTAACCATTTGCTACTTTTCTAATTTTGTGCTGATAATACATCGATCATTTTTTGCAAAGTCTTTAATGACCGAATTAACATAAAAGCCATTTATTTTTAATAATTGTTTAACCTCTTTTTTTTGGTCGTACGCAATCTCTAAAATTAACTTGCCACCATATTTAATCAGTTCAGATGATTTTTTAATCACTTTTCTGATTTCTGATTTACCATCTAAACCACCATCCAAAGCTAACTTGGGCTCAAAATTCTTAACATCTTTTTCCAAATATCTTAAATCTGAGTTTTTAATATAAGGAGGATTAGATATGATTAAATCATATTTCCCTAATGTGAATTTGTCAATATCTGAATTGAAGAGCTTTACTCTTGATTTGAGTCCTAGCCTGTAAGCATTAATTTTACACACTTTAAGAGCATGGTCACTAATATCTACTCCAGTTGCTCTGAAATCTCCACGCTCCTTTAAAAGTGAAAGCATAATACACCCTGAGCCAAAACCTATGTCTAAAAAGTTAATATTTTTTTTACTCTTATATATTTTCAAAACCTGTTCAATAATTATTTCTGTGTCAGGTCTTGGAATCAAAACATGTTCATTAATAAAAAATTTATACTTCCAAAAAAACTTTTTACTCATCAAATATGCCATGGGCTTACCATCTTTTCTCTGGCTAACCATATTTAGAAAGTTATCAAAATCCTTTGTACAAATAGTTTTATCTAAATTTAAAATTATAAATTCTCTACTTTTATTAATAGCATTGGACATTAATAACTCGCTATCAAGCATGGCAGATTTTATATTATTATTTTTTAATTTTTGATAAGCATCATAAATTGCGGTCTCTAATTTCATATTTAATTCAAATTGCCAAGACTTTCTTCTTGAGCTTGTAATGTTAAAGACTCTATCATTTCATCAAATGCTTCACCCTCTAAAAATTCTTCTAATTTATGGAGTGTAAGATTTATTCTATGGTCTGTAACTCTTCCTTGAGGAAAGTTATAAGTTCTAATTCTTTCTGATCTATCACCAGTTCCTATTTTACTTTTTCTATCTTTAGATCTTTCTTGATCAATTCTTGATCTCTCTAATTCATAAAGTCGTGCTCTTAAAATCTTCATTCCTTTTGCTTTATTTTTATGTTGGGATTTTTCATCTTGTTGTGAAACTGAAAGTCCAGATGGAATATGAGTAATTCTCACAGCACTGTCAGTTGTATTTACTGACTGACCTCCTGGTCCACCTGCCCTAAATACATCTATTCTAAGATCTGACTCGTTAATATTTAAATCTACTTCCTCTGCTTCTGGTAAAACAGCTACAGTTGCTGCTGACGTATGTACTCTACCTTGAGTTTCGGTATCAGGAACTCTTTGAACTCTGTGAACTCCGCTCTCATATTTTAATGTAGAATATATATTGGTTCCTTTTATCGAAGCTATTACTTCTTTTAAACCACCTGCTTCACTTCTTGAAATTGAAATTAGTTCAACAGACCATTTTTTTTTATGACTAACTTTTTCGTACATTTTAAATAAATCTGAAGCAAATAAACTTGCTTCTAATCCACCTGTTCCTGCTCTAATTTCTATAATTGCATCTTTTTTATCAGCTTCATCTTTTGGTAATAAAAATAATTTTAATTTTTTTTCATTTCTATCATTTTCCAACATAAGATCGCTCAGTTCAATTTCAGCCATCTTTTTAAGTTCTTCATCCGAACTTTTATCGTCTAAAATTTTTTGAAGCTCTAACTTTTCACTTTTAAATGATATATATTTTTTTGCATCTTCAATAATTTCATTTAAGTCTGAATACTCTTTTGATTTATCAGCAAAACTTTTTTTATCTATAGAGCCTGATGATAATTCTTTTTCAAGCAATGTATGTTTGCTAATTAAATCCTCTATTGTTTTGATTGGAATCATTTATTTATTTTCAAATTCTGAAGCTTTTTTTTCTACCTCACTTACAATTTTTTCAATCATATCAATAGTTAAAACTTTTTCAGACTGAACACCTGACAAATAAAGCATATTATTTCCCTTTTTGCCGCCTGTTATTCCAACATCAGTCATCGCTGCTTCTCCAGGGCCATTAACAACACACCCTATTACGGAAAGAGTAATCGGTGCCTTAATATGTGATAGTTTTTTCTCTAAAATTTTAACAGTTTCAATCACCTGAAACCCTTGTCTTGCACAAGATGGACAAGATATTATTTTTACACCTCTTTCTCTTAAATTAAGAGATTTTAATATCTCATTTCCAATTTTAACTTCCTCAATTGGGTTGTCGGATAAAGAGATTCTTATAGTATCGCCTATACCTTCTAAGAGCAATGTACCCAATCCAATAGACGATTTTATACTTCCAGGAATAAAACCTCCTGCTTCTGTAATACCTAAATGTAAGGGGTAATCAGTAGACTTTGACAACTGACGGTAAGCTTCAATTGATAAAAAAATATCTGAAGATTTTACGCTTATTTTTAAGTTGTTAAAATTCTCGTCCTCAAGAATTTTAATATTTCTTAATGCACTTTCAACCAATGCCTCCGGACAAGGTTCTTTATATTTATCTAAAATATCTTTTTCTAAAGACCCAGCGTTAACACCTATTCTTATAGAGCAATTGTTGTCATTTGCTGCTTTTACAACTTCTTTAATTTTATTTATATTTCCAATGTTTCCTGGATTTATTCTTAGACAACAAGCACCATTTGCTGCTGCTTCAATAGCTCTTTTATAATGAAAATGGATATCAGCAACTATAGGTACATCTACATGTTTAATGATTTCTTTGAGAGCTTTTGAAGATGGCTCATCTGGACACGAAACCCTAACTATATCTGCACCCTCACTATGAATTTCATTAATTTGATTTATAGTAGCTTTTATATCCGTTGTTAAAGTATTAGTCATAGATTGCACTGAAATAGGATTGTTTCCTCCAACTTTAACTTTTCCTACATTAATTTCTTTTGTTTTTCTTCTTTTAATATCTCTAAATGGTCTTATGCTCATTTTTTATTGTCTAGTTTAAATTCTTTATGTAGCGCAGCTAGTGCTTTTTTTGTATTTTTTTTATCAATTAAAACTGAAATTTTTATCTCAGAAGTT
This sequence comes from uncultured Pelagibacteraceae bacterium, assembly GCA_902558205.1. GTDB lineage: Bacteria > Pseudomonadota > Alphaproteobacteria > Pelagibacterales > Pelagibacteraceae > Pelagibacter. Next base: position 4,646 of record CACECY010000017.1, read on the forward strand.
GAAATAACTTGTATGTTTATTTTTTTATTAGCTAACGTTTGAAACATTCTAAATGTAACACCAGGCGTTGTAATCATACCAACTCCAATAATTGAAATTTTTGAAACACCTTTTTCAAATATCAATTTTCTATAATTAATATTGTTGTTTTCTTGAATTATTTTTTTTGTTTTACTCAAATCTTCTGTATTAATTGTAAACGTTAAATCTGTCTCTCTTCCATTGGCAGAAATATTTTGAACTACCATATCTACATTTATCAAATTTTGTGATAATGGTTTAAAAATTGAAGCTGCAACACCAGGTTTATCTTTTACACCAATGAGAGATACTTTTGAGTCGTTTTGAGTTGACGATATTCCTGTAACAATTTTACTATTAATTATATTTGATCTTTTTGTGATTAATGTTCCAGGTTTTTTTATGAATGATGACCTTACTTCAATGTCAATTCTATTTAATCTTGCATCTTGTATAGATACCGGCTGCATAACTTTAGCACCAAGTGAAGCCATTTCTAGCATTTCTTCATATGAAATCTCTTTAATTTTTTTTGCTTTTTTTAATTTATTTGGATCAGTTGTGTATACTCCTTCAACATCAGTATAAATTATACATCTCTCAGCTTTAAAAAATTTTGCAAACATAATGGCACTTGCATCAGATCCTCCTCGTCCTATAGTTGTAATTCTATTCTCATTATTAACCCCTTGAAATCCAGTAATAATTGGTATGCCATCTTCTTTTAGATACTTGATTATTTTATTTTTATTGATTTGATTAATCCTTGAGTTTTTATACTCACCCAATGTTACAATTGGTACTTGCCAAGATAGCCAAGATCTAGCCTTAAAACCTTTATGAATTAATCTTCCTGCAATTAGTGAACAAGCTATTTGTTCTCCAGAAGAAACCAAAACATCATACTCAGAGCTAGAAAAATTATTACTTATTTCAAAAGATTTTTTTATAAAATCATTTGTCACACCACTCATAGCTGATGAAATTACAATCACTTTGTAATTTTTCTTTTTGTAATCAGCTATTATTTCGGCAATTTTTTTAATCTTTTTTGTTGTTCCGACCGATGTGCCTCCAAATTTTAATACTACAATTTTCATGATAAACTATTCACTTAAATTTAAAAATTATTGAATAAATACATGTTGATTATAAAGTCAACTTACAAATGAAAAATAACACAATTAATAAAAAAGAAATAGAGAAATTTTCAAAAATTGCTGAAGAATGGTGGAATCCAAATGGTAAATTTAAACCATTACATAAGTTTAACCCAATAAGAATCGCCTATATAAAAGATAATATAATAAAAACTTTTAAGATTAATAAAGATAAGATTCCATTAAAAAAACTTAAAATTTTGGATATCGGCTGTGGAGGTGGTTTGTTATCTGAACCTATGTGCAGACTGGGAGCAGAAGTAACAGCTATTGATGCATCTGAAAAAAATATCAATGTTGCTAAACTGCATGCAAAACAAAATAACCTTAATATAAATTATATTTGTACATCTCCAGAAAAAATGAGAATTAAAAATCATTTCGATGTAATTTTAAATATGGAAATCGTTGAACACGTTGAAGATGTAGATTTCTTTTTAAAAACTTGTAGTGGATTATTAAAAAAAAATGGAATTATGTTTGTTGCCACTTTAAATAAGACTCTCAAATCTTACATTTTTGCAATAATAGGAGCAGAATATATTTTACGATGGCTTCCCATAGGTACTCATGAGTGGGAGAAATTTTTAAAACCAGAGGAACTGATAACTACTCTCAAAAATTATAATTTAAGTTTAGATAAAATTAATGGAATGCAATTCAATATTTTAACTGATAGATGGAAAGTTGGTACAGATAAATCAGTAAATTATATTGCTAAATTTATAAAAAATTAATTACTTTTATCCTCAACCCATGGAATCATCTGAGCATCTATTCCTTCATCTTTAAGTTCTTTAAGCTCTTGTTTCGAAGCTGAGCCATAAATGCCTTTTTGTTTCTTTTTTTCATTATAATGGATAGAACGTGCCTCATATGCAAAATTGTTACCAACATATTCAAAGTTATTTTTAATAAATTTTTGATACTTAGTGATTGTTTTTCTTATCTTTTCATATTTCCTTTGATCTTTTTCTTTTTTAGTTTGAGATTTTTTACTAATCAAATTTGGGGCCATTAAGTTTTTTTCTACCTCAATGGAATTGCATTTATGACAGTTTAAAAAATTTTTTTTTTTTAATTTTTCATATTCTTTTGAGCTTGCAAACCAACTTTCAAAACTGAAATCACAATTTTTGCAATGTAAACTATATTTAATCATAACAAATATTTAGTAATTCGGTTTAAAAATTCAATAGTCTTAACTTCTATAATCTGCATTTATTTCTATATATTTTTTTGTCAAATCCATGGTGTATGCTGTAAAACTTTTTTTGCCTGTTCCAATTTTCACACTAATTTCAATATCAGAGTTTTTCATATAATCTGCTGTATCTTTTTCGCTATAAGAAGGGTCAATTTTTCCATCCTTAACAACACTAATTTTACCAAATTTTATAGCTAGACTATTTACTTTGATTGATACTTGTGATTTGCCAATTGCCATGACTACTCTCCCCCAATTTGGATCTTCACCTGAAATTGCCGTTTTAACTAATGGAGAATTCCCTATCGAAAACGCAATTTTTTTTGCATCAGCTTCTGTTTTTGCATCATTAACATTTATAGTAATAAATTTTGATGACCCTTCTCCATCAGCCACAACTCTTTTAGCTAAATTCAATAAAACTTTATTAAGAGATATATCAAAATCTTTTAAATTTTTATCGTTAATACCGCTAATTTTTACATGTTTTGATTGACTAGTCGAAAAAATTGAAACCATATCATTAGTACTAGTGTCTCCATCACAACTAATTGCATTGAATGTTGTTTCAATATTACTGTTTAAAAGTTTTTTAAGTACATCATTTGAAAGATCTGCATCAGTAAAAATATATCCAAGTGTTGTTGCTAAATCAGGATGTATCATACCGGAACCTTTCGCTATTCCATAAATTTTAACCCTGGTATTGCCTATATGGCATTCCTCCATAGCCATTTTAGGTTGTGTGTCTGTGGTCATAATTCCAAGAGCTGCTTTCATCCATATAAGTTTATTTTGTGTATATTTTATATTTTTTATTAATTCTGGTATTTTGGAAATTATTTTTTGTAATGGAAAAATTTCCCCTATGGTTCCTGTTGAACCAAACAAAATATTTTTTGGTTTAATTAATTTAGGTTCATTATCATCAAGTTTTTGTTTATTAGTTAATTCTATAGATATGACTTCAGCAATATTTTGCATACTTTTGTAGCCTTGCTCACCAGTAAATGCATTAGCATTTCTAGTGTTCACAATTAAAGAAAATATTTTTTTTGCTTTTTGATTAAGGTTCCATTTTATATTTTCAGACACAATTTTAGATTTTGTATAAACAGATGCAAAATTTGCCCCATCTCTGAAGTAGAACATAACTAAATCGTCCCTTTTAGCATTATAAAGATTTGCGCTCACAGTAGAAATAGATAGGCCATCTAAATGATCTAAATCCTGGAAATCAATCATTTTGCGATTTTTTGATTTAGAATTTAAGAAATTTGATAAATTGAATCCCATGCTATTTAAAATAGTTATTTAATAGTTATATTAACCTTATAATTAATTATATATCAAAACCAATGTTTAATCCTTTAGGCTTTATCTCAAAATTTATCAAATCTGGAAATCAGAAAGAATTAGATAGAATTGCTAAAATTGTTGAAAATATTAATGCTCTAGAAGGAAATTTTCAAAATTTAGATGATCAAGATTTTCCAAAAAAAACAAATGAATTAAAAAATAGAGTCAAAAATGGTGAAACATTGGATCAAATTTTACCTGAAGCATTTGCATTAGTTAGAGAGGCTTCAAAAAGATCCAGAAAAGAGCGCCACTACGATGTACAAATAATTGGTGGAATAGTTTTACATGAGAATAAAATTGCTGAAATGAGAACTGGTGAAGGAAAAACTTTAACAATCGTACTATCGGCTTATTTAAATGCATTGGAGGAAAAAGGCGTGCACATAGTAACAGTTAATGATTATCTTGCAAAAAGAGACTCGCAAGAGATGGGACAGATTTATAATTTCTTAGGTTTGTCTTCAGGGTTTATTAACAATGACCAAAATGATTTTGAGAGAAAAAAAAACTATAATTGTGATATCACATACGCAACAAACAGTGAATTAGGTTTTGATTATTTGAGAGATAATATGAAATTTTCAAATAATGAAAAAGTTCAAAGGGGGCACCACTATTCAATCGTGGATGAAATAGACTCTTGTTTAATTGATGAAGCAAGAACGCCTTTGGTAATCTCAGGAGCTGCTGAGGATAGAACTAATCAATATTTAGCAATTGATAAATTAGTAAAACAATTAAATAATCACGACTATGAAATTGATGAAAAAGATAAAAATATTTTGTTAACAAATAATGGTATTAATAATGTTGAACAAATATTTTCTAATGCTGGAATTTTAAAGAATAATAATTTTTATGATCCAGAAAATTTAGCTTTAGTTCATCATGTAAATCAAGCATTGAGAGCCAACCACTTATTTGAAAAAGGAAGAGATTATATTGTAAAAGATGATAGTCTTAAAATTATTGATGAACTGACAGGTAGAATTCTCGAGGGAAGAAGATTTGGTGACGGACTTCATCAAGCTTTAGAGGCCAAAGAAAAAATTGAAATTCAAGCTGAAAATCAAACTTTAGCCTCTATAACTTATCAAAATTATTTTAAACTTTATAAAAAAATATCAGGCTGTACTGGTACAGCTGCAACAGAAGCTGAAGAATTTTTTGAAATTTATAATTTACCCGTAGTCGTTATTCCCACTAATAATCCAATGATACGTCAAGATTATAATGATCAAATATTTCGAACTGAGGAAGAAAAAAATCAGGCAATTATTAAAAAGATTATCGAATGTAATCAAACTGGTCAGCCATTGTTAGTTTTTACATCCAGTGTAAATAAATCTGAAATTTACTCAAAGTTATTATCAAGAGAAAAAATCAAACACTTAGTTTTAAATGCAAAAAATCATGAAAGTGAGGCTGAAATTATTGCGAATGCTGGTAAGGAAAGTTCTGTAATTATAACAACTAGTATTTCAGGTAGAGGAGTTGATATTCAATTGGGAGGGAAAAAAGGATCAATTCCTGAAGAAAAACTCAAAATAGAAAAAGATAAAATAAAATCTTTAGGTGGCTTATTTGTAATTGGCACAGAGAGAATGGAGTCTAGAAGAGTTGACAATCAAGCAAGAGGTAGATCTGGTAGACAGGGTGATGAAGGTAGCTCTATTTTTTATGTTAGCCTGGAGGATGATTTAATGAGAATATTTGGTTCTGACTCTATGAATAATATTCTTCAAAAACTTGGTCTTAAAGATGGGGAAAGTATTGATCATCCTTGGATCAACAAAGCTCTTGAAAGAGCCCAGCAAAAAGTTGAAGCTAGAAATTTTGACATAAGAAAAACACTGATAAAGTTTGATAATGTTCTTAATGATCAAAGACATGTAATTTTTTCTCAAAGAAATGATGCTATGAATAGTGATCAAATATTTGATTACTCAGAAGATTTTCTGAAAGAAATTATTGATGACTTAATAAAATTGAAAATACAAAAATTAGCAAATCCAAAAAGCAATGAGTTTGATAATAGATTAAAATCATTGATGGGCAAAACTTTAATAGATGAACAATTTTCTGAAATTATTTCTCTCACAGATAATGATTTTAAAGCAAAAATTATAGATCAATTCAATAATAGTAGAGATGAAAGAACAAGAATATTAGGTAAAAAACAGTCTAAAGAAATAGAAAAAAGAATTTTGTTACAGTCAATAGATATGAATTGGAAATCTCACATTCAGTATTTAGAACAATTGCGACAAGTGGTTGGATTAAGATCTTATGGACAAAGAGATCCTTTAATAGAGTATAAAAAAGAAGCTTTTGATTTATTTTCAAATTTATTAGAAAAACTTAAAATTGATTATATTACAATTTTAATGAATTTAAAAGTTGTTGAGCAACCTAAAGAGGAAACAAAAGAAAATGTCAAAAAAATTGATCCGAGTTTAGCAAGAAAAAAGATTGGAAGAAATGAACCTTGCTTCTGTGGATCAGGAAAAAAATATAAACACTGTTGTGGGGCTTTATAAAAAATAAATTAATAAAAGAGTAGCTACCACTAGAGAAGCTGCAATAATAAAAATATTTTTTTTATTTTTATCATAAAACTTTTGAACATTATTTTTATTATGATCTATTGTACTCAAATTCTCTGGGTTGCTAATAAAACCTTTGCTTCTTCCTATTTTTAAGAACTTATTTTTTCTTTGTTCTAAAATTTCTGCAGCAGATAATTCTTTAAATGAATTTAGGTTTTTAGAAATTGATTCTCTTACATTGCTCAAGATTAAATTTCTGTCTCTATGGGCTCCACCTAATGGTTCAGTAATTATTTCGTCAATAACTTTTAATTCAAGAAGATCTTTTGCAGAAAGCTTCATGGCTTTTGCAGCATCAAGCATTTTTTTTGGATCTCTCCATAAAATTGTAGCACATCCCTCAGGTGATATAACTGAATAAATTGCATTCTCTAACATAATGACTTTACTTGATGAAGCTAATGCTATTGCACCTCCAGATCCACCTTCACCAATAACAATAGCTAAAGTAGGGACTTTTAACTTCATGCAGCATTCAATTGATTTAGCAATTGCCTCTGCTTGACCTCTTTCCTCTGCACCAACTCCTGGATATGCACCAGGAGTATCTATAAAGGATATTATTGGGATATTAAATTTATCTGCAAGTTCCATCAAACGAATTGTTTTTCTATAC
>CACECY010000018.1 GCA_902558205.1 uncultured Pelagibacteraceae bacterium
AACCTTTCCCGATTGTTTTTGATTTCGTATCTACAAATTTTATATCTTTAAAAATTTCTAGACCAAACTCATTTCCCTCTTTAAATGTTTCGGTATTTTCTACTCTAAATTCTTTTAATAGTTTTTTTGCTTCAGTGTTTTTTTTAGCAAAATAACCTTTCATTGCCTTTGTAAGTTTTGAATTTTTAATTTTTCCATAACCTAACTGAATTGCCTTATATCCTCTTTTCTCTTCTTGTATAACTTCTATAACTCTGGCTTTTTCTATCTTTAAAACAGTAACTGGAACTAGCTGACCAGTTTTATAAAATTCTCTAGTCATTCCAATTTTTTTTCCAATTAAAGCAATCTCATTCATAACTATATTTTTATCTCCACATCTACACCTGAAGCTAAATCTAATTTCATTAAAGCTTCAACTGTTTGTGGTGTAGGTTCAACAATATCAATCAATCTTTTATGAGTTCTTGACTCGAATTGCTCTCTACTTTTTTTATCTATATGTGGTGAACGTAATACTGTATATCTCTCTATTTTTGTTGGTAAAGGAATTGGACCTTTTATTGTAGCTCCAGTTCTCTTTACAGTGTTAACGATCTCTTCTGTAGAAGCGTCTAAAATTTTATTGTCATATGCTCTTAGTTTAATTCTAATATTCTGTTTTTCCATATTAACCAGCTACTTTCTTAGTTACTTCATCTTGAACATTTTGAGGAACTTTCGAGTAATGATCAAAAAACATCGAATATTGTGCTCGACCCTGAGACATCGATCTAAGACTATTAATATAACCAAACATATTTGCTAAAGGCACCATAGCAGTGATTACAGTAGCATTACCTCTTTGTTCTTGGGTGCTTATTTGTCCTCTTCTACTATTCAAATCTCCAATAACATCACCCATATAATCTTCAGGTGTCACCACTTCAACTCTCATAATCGGTTCTAATAATTTAAGACCACCTTGAGTACAAGCTTCTTTAAAACAAGCTCTGCTAGCTAATTCAAAAGCTAAAACACTTGAATCTACATCATGATGCAAACCGTCAACAATAGTAACTTTATAATCAATTAGTGGAAATCCTGCTAATATTCCACTATCTGAAACAGTTTCAATACCTTTTTCAACACCTGGAATAAATTCTTTTGGAATAGCACCACCTTTAATTGCACTTTCAACATCTCTTCCTTTTCCAGGGTCTTGTGGTTCTACAAATAATTTTACTTTTGCAAACTGACCAGCTCCCCCACTTTGTTTTTTATGGATATATTCAAATTCAGCAGATTTTTCTATTGTTTCTCTATATGCTACTTGTGGTGCACCCACATTAGCCTCAACTTTAAATTCTCTTTTCATTCTATCAACTATTATATCTAAATGTAATTCACCCATTCCTTTAATGATTGTTTGACCAGACTCTTCATCTGAAGAAACTCTAAAGGATGGATCCTCTTTGGCTAACCTTGCTAAAGCTTCACCCATTTTTTCTTGGTCACCTTTTGTTTTTGGTTCAACGGCAATTTCAATTACTGGATCAGGAAATTCCATAGGTTCAAGTAAAACAGCATTTTCTTCATCACATAAAGTATGACCAGTGATGGTATTTTTTAAACCAGCTAAAGCAACTATATCGCCTGCATTAGCCTCTTTAATATCCTCCCGAGAGTTAGCATGCATCAAAAGCATTCTTCCAACTCTTTCTTCTTTTTCTTTAGAGGAGTTGTAAATTCCTGTTCCAGATTTAATTGTTCCTGAATAAATTCTTATAAAAGTTAAAGATCCTACAAATGGGTCATTTGCAACTTTAAAAGCTAATGCTGAAAAAGGAGCTTTATCATCAAATTTCATTTCCATTTCATCGTCTGATCCAACTTTAGTACCTTTAATTGATCCAATGTCTAATGGGCTTGGTAAATAATTTACGACAGCATCTAGTAAAGGTTGAACCCCTTTATTTTTAAATGCCGAACCAGTTAAAACTGGTACAAAATCAAAATTAAGAGTTCCTTTTCTAATACATCTAATTAAATCATCTTCTTTAATTTCATCACCATTTAGATATGCTTCCATTAATTTCTCATCTTGTTCCACCGCCAATTCAACTAATTCTGTTCTATATTTTTGAGAAATTTCTTTTAATTCATCAGGAATATCTTTGTACTCCCATTCAGCACCTAAAGCCTCATTTTTCCAAACTTGTGCTTTCATTTTCACTAGATCTACAACTCCAGATAAAGAAGCCTCAATGCCAATTGGAACTTGTATTACTAACGGTTTTGCTCCTAATCTATCTTTGATCATATCAACACATCTAAAGAAATCAGCACCTGTTCTATCTAATTTATTTACAAAACAAATTCTTGGCACTTTATATTTATCTGCTTGTCTCCAAACAGTTTCTGATTGAGGTTCTACACCAGCAACACCATCAAAAACAGCAACTGCTCCGTCTAAAACTTTTAATGATCTTTCTACTTCAATTGTAAAATCTACGTGGCCTGGTGTATCTATAATATTAATTCTGTGATCTTGCCAAAAACAAGTTGTAGCAGCTGAAGTTATTGTTATGCCTCTTTCTTGTTCTTGCTCCATCCAATCCATTGTAGCTGCACCATCATGAACTTCACCAATCTTATGACTTTTTCCTGTGTAATATAAAATTCTTTCTGTTGTAGTAGTTTTACCTGCATCGATGTGGGCCATGATTCCAATATTTCTATATTTATCTAATGTATGAGTTCTAGCCATGATCTATTACCATCTAAAATGTGCAAAAGCTTTATTTGACTCTGCCATTTTATGTACATCCTCTCTTTTTTTTACTGCTGCACCTTTTTTTTCATATGCATCATAAAGTTCATTAAAAATTTTATCTGACATATGTTTGTCTTTTCTTTTCCTTGCAGAGTCTACCAACCATCTAATAGCAAGAGCTTGAGCTCTTTTACTTTTTACTTCAACAGGCACTTGGTATGTGGCACCACCAACTCTCCTTGATCTTACCTCTACAGTTGGTTTAATATTGTTAATTGCTTCATTAAAAATATTTATTGGTTCATCTTTAGTTTTTGTTTTTATTTTATCTATTGCCTCGTATACAATTTTTGCGGCTACACCTCTTTTACCATCATACATGATATTGTTTATTAATTTTGGAATAATAGTTGATTTAAATTTTGGATCAGGGACAACATTTTTTTTTGGCTGAGTTTTTTTTCTAGACATGAATTACTTACCTTTTTTTGTACCGTATAAAGATCTTCTTTTTTTTCTATTTGCTACACCCTGAGTATCTAAATTACCTCTAAGTATGTGGTAACGTACTCCTGGTAAATCTTTAACTCGTCCACCTCTAATTAAAACTACTGAGTGTTCTTGTAAATTATGCCCCTCTCCAGGAATATAGGCTGTTACTTCAAATCCGTTAGATAATCTTACTCTAGCAACTTTTCTTAGAGCAGAGTTAGGTTTTTTTGGAGTTGTTGTGTAAACTTTGACACACACACCTCTTTTTAAGGGTTGTTTCTGAAGAGCTGGAACTTTATTCCTCTTGCTTTGTTTTACTCTTTTATTTTTTAACAATTGGTTAATTGTTGGCATAATTTTTTCTAAATATATTAATAAATGTTTTTGAGAGAAATAACTGACAGGTTATTTATGGCAGCGTTTAGTGTCCGTAATTAACACTACATTCCAACCAAAAACATCGCCAAAATACTAATTAATCTGACTTTGTCAAACTAAAACTGGTGATTGATTTATTAAATTTTATTGATTTACAGGGGTTTCTGTAGCTTCAATTTTATCTTGCTCTGAGAGGAACTTGTTATCATCTTCTAGAGCTTTTTTATTCCATTTGTTCTTAATATTACCTGTTCCAGCAGGAACTAATCGACCCACAATTACATTCTCTTTTAATCCATTTAATGGATCAACTTTTCCTTTAATAGCAGCATCTGTTAACACTCTAGTGGTTTCTTGGAATGAGGCTGCTGAAATAAATGACTCAGTTTGTAATGATGCTTTAGTAATACCCATTAAAACTCTTTCACCTATTGCAGGTACTTTTCCCTCTGATTTGAGTTTTTCATTATTATTATCAAATTTTATTCTATCGACAATTTCGCCCGGAAGATATGATGAGTCTCCTGAGTTTTTTACTTCTACTTTTTTTAACATTTGTCTCAAAATAGTTTCAATATGTTTGTCATTAATGATAACACCTTGTAATCTATAAACTTCTTGAACTTGATTAACAAAATACTCCGTTAAATCTTTAATTCCCATTATTCTTAAAATATCATGGGGTAATGGCTGTCCATCTAAAAGATATTCTCCTTTTTTAATTTTTTCACCTTGATTAAAATTAATGTGTTTTCCTTTAGGAATTAAATAATTAGATGGTTCAGAACCATCCTCTGGTGTTATTGAAACTCTTTGTTTCCCTCTAACTTCTTTACCAAAAACAACTTGACCATCATTTTCTGCAATAATTGCACTATCTTTTGCTTTTCTAGCTTCAAATAATTCCGCTACTCTCGGAAGACCTCCTGTAATATCTTTCGTCTTTGTGGTTTCTTTTGGTAGTCTGGCTATTACATCACCAGCTGAAACTTTTTGTCCATCCTTAACAGATAAAATTGAGTCAGGTACTAAATAATATCTAGCTTCATTATCATCTGCTTTTTTAATAACATTTCCTTTTTCATCTCTTAAAGTAATTCTAGGTTTAAGATCAGTGCTTTTAGACTGTGATCTCCAATCAATAACTGATTTAGATGAAATACCTGTTGCATCATCAGTAGTTTCCTGAATTGAAACACCATCAATCAAATCAACATAACTAGCTATACCACTTTTCTCTGCTATTACTGGTGTTGTGTAAGGATCCCATTCACAAATTTTTGTATTAGCTTTTACTTTATCACCATTTTTGAAAAATAATTTTGATCCATAAGCGACTTTATAAATTGCTACTTGTACACCATTATCATCTTCTATTGATAATTGAGTATTTCGACCCATTACAATTAAATTTTTTCTTGAGTCCTCTAAAATATTTGAATTTATGATTTTTAAAATACCTTCATTTTTACTTACAATTTGAGAGTCTTGTTTGACTGATGCAGTTCCACCAACGTGAAAAGTTCTCATTGTTAACTGTGTTCCTGGTTCTCCGATTGATTGAGCTGAAATCATACCTATTGCTTCACCAACATGTACCATTTTTCCCCTTGATAAATCTCTTCCATAACAAGTAGCACAAACACCTTCTTTAGAACTACAAGTCATAACTGAGAATACTTTTAAAGCTTTAATTCCAGCAGCATCAATTTCATCACAACCTGCTTCATCAATCATCACAGATTTTTTAATAATTATCTCTCCAGTAATTGGGTGTTTAACATCAGCAGCAGTAACTCTTCCTAATGATCGTTCTGATAAACTTACAACAACATTTCCACCTTCTAAAATTTCAGATAGTTCAATAAATCCAGGTTTTTCACATTTTACTTTGGTTATAGTAAGGTCTTGAGCAACATCACAAAGTCTTCTTGTTAAATATCCTGAACTAGCAGTTTTTAATGCAGTATCTGCTAATCCTTTTCTAGCTCCATGTGTAGAATTAAAATATTCGAGTGCAGTTAAGCCTTCTTTAAAATTGGATATAATTGGACTTTCAATAATTTCACCAGATGGTTTTGCAATCAAACCTCTCATACCAGCTAATTGTTTCATTTGAGCAGCTGAGCCTCTAGCTCCACTGTCAGCCATCATAAATACAGAGTTGATTTTAAGACCTTCAGGAGTTTTTTCTGTAGCAGAAATTCCTTTCATCATTTCACCAGCTACTCTGTCTGTACACTTAGACCAAGCATCAACAACTTTATTATATTTTTCACCTCTAGTAATTAAGCCTTCTGCATATTGAGTTTCATAATCTGCAATTAATTTTTTAGTATCATCAATTAATTGTGTTTTACTCTCTGGGATTACAAGATCATCTTTACCAAACGAAATTCCAGCTTTAAATGCATGTTTAAAACCTAAATCTTTTAATTTGTCACAAAAAATTACTGTTGTTTTTTGTCCACAGAATCTAAAGACAATATCAATAACTTCTGAAACAACCTTTTTTGGAAGAAGTCTGTCAACAAGAGAAAACTTAATATCTTTATTTTTTGGTAATAAATTTGCTAATAAAAATCTTCCAGCAGTAGATGTATATTTTTCAAATTTTTTATTTCCATCTTTGTCGATTGTTTCAAATCTAGAGATAATAGTGCTATGAACTTTAATCTGACCTGATGATAGTGCAAATTCAATTTGATCAGCATCTACAAAATATCCAGAGGGTTTATCCGTTAATGGTTCTTGAGATAAATAATAAATTCCTAAGATCATATCCTGACTAGGAACAATGATAGGTTTTCCATTGGATGGAGATAGTATGTTGTTAGTTGAAAGCATTAGTATTCTTGCCTCTAATTGTGCCTCTAAACTTAAAGGAACATGAACAGCCATTTGATCTCCGTCAAAATCAGCATTAAAAGCCGCGCATGTTAAAGGGTGAAGTTCTATTGCGTCACCTTCGATTAATTTTGGTTCGAAAGCTTGCACTCCTAATCTATGCAATGTAGGTGCTCTATTTAATAACACTGGGTGTTCTCTTACTATTAACTCAAGTGCATCCCATACTGCATTTGACTCTTTTTCTACTAACTTTTTAGCCTGCTTAATTGTTGAGGCCAAGCCTAACTTATTTAATCTCGCATATAAAAATGGTTTAAATAACTCAAGTGCCATTTTTTTTGGAAGTCCGCACTCATGCAATTTAAGATCTGGCCCAACTACAATTACAGATCTACCAGAATAATCTACTCTTTTTCCTAATAAATTTTGTCTAAATCTACCCTGTTTACCTTTTAACATTTCTGCCAAAGATTTTAGAGGTCTTTTTCCTGTTCCAGTAATTACTCTACCACGTCTACCATTATCAAATAATGCATCAACAGACTCTTGAAGCATTCTTTTTTCATTTCTTACTATTATGTCTGGAGCTTTAAGGTCCATCAATCTTTTTAGACGATTATTTCGATTTATTACTCTTCTATATAAATCGTTAAGATCTGACGTTGCAAATCTTCCTCCATCTAGTGGCACTAGTGGCCTAAGCTCAGGTGGAATAACTGGGACCACCGTCATTATCATCCACTCTGGTTTTTGACCAGTTTCGATAAAAGACTCTATAAGTTTTAATCTTTTGATGGCTCTCTCTTCATTTACTTTGGATTTAGTTTCCTTGATATAACTAACCAAGTTTTTTCTTTCTAATTCAAGATCTAAATTTCTTAACATTTCTAAAACAGCTTCTGCACCAATTCCGGCGGTGAATGCTTCTTCACCAAATTCGTCTTGATATTTTGCTAACTCTTCCTCATTTAGAAGCTGATTTTTTTGTAATCCAGTTAGCCCTGGTTCTATAACTATAAAATTCTCAAAATATAAAACCCTTTCCACTTCTTTTAATTTCATATCAACAGCTAAAGCTATTCTGCTAGGAAGTGATTTTAAGAACCATATGTGTGCTACGGGTGTTGCGAGGTTTATATGACCCATTCTTTCTCTTCTCACATTTGATTTTGTTACTTCAACTCCACATTTTTCACAAATAATTCCTCTGAATTTCATTCGTTTATATTTTCCACATAAACACTCATAATCTTTGATTGGTCCAAAAATTCTTGCACAAAATAAACCATCTTTTTCAGGTCTAAATGTTCTGTAATTGATTGTCTCAGGTTTCTTTATTTCACCGTATGTCCAGGATTTGATTTTTTCTGGACTTGCTAAAGAAATCTTAATGCTACTAAAATTTTGTGCTTCTGAAATTTCAGTATTTTTAAAAAGATCTGTTAATTCTTTTTTCATAATTAATTAAGCTCCACATTTAATGCTAATGATTTTATTTCTTTTACTAAAACGTTAAATGATTCTGGTATTCCTGATTCAAAATTTTCTTCACCTTTCACAATAGTTTCATAAACTTTCACTCGTCCAGCAACATCATCTGATTTAACTGTTAAAATTTCTTGTAATGTATAAGATGCACCATATGCCTCTAGTGCCCAAACTTCCATCTCACCAAATCTTTGTCCACCTAATTGAGCTTTTCCTCCCAATGGTTGTTGTGTAACTAGACTATAAGGACCAGTTGATCTAGCATGAATTTTATCTTCTACTAAATGGTGAAGTTTAAGCATGTAAATAATTCCAACTGTTACAGGTCTATCAAATTGTTCTCCCGTTCTCCCATCCCACAAATATGTTTGACCTGAACCAGGTAAATTTGCTAACTCTAACATTTTAGTTACATCTTTTTCCTTAGCACCATCAAAAACAGGAGTAGATATAGCAATACCATTTTGAAGATTTTCACATAAATCTCTAAATTCTGATTTACTTAATTTATCAACTTTATCATTAAAGATTTGTTCACCGTAAACTGACTTTAAAAATTTAGAAATTTTTTCTGTTTTTTCAATTTTTTTATTATTCTCATTTACTAATTTTTTTACTTCCTCACCAAATTCTTTACAAGCCCAACCTAAATGTGTTTCTAAAATTTGACCAACGTTCATACGACTTGGAACTCCTAGTGGGTTAAGCACTATATCAACAGGT
>CACECY010000019.1 GCA_902558205.1 uncultured Pelagibacteraceae bacterium
TCCTCCTAATGCTTTTTTAAGTTCGCTAGTAATAAAATTAGCAGTTCCCTCGGCTGTTTTTAAAGCTACATTTCCAGTAAATCCATCTGATATAATTACATTAACTTCTCCATTCATTAATTCATTTCCCTCAATGTATCCAGCAAAATTGAAATCATCTGATTTTTTTTCGTTAATAATCTTAAAGGTTTCTTTGATAACTTCGTTACCCTTTAGTTCTTCAGAACCAATATTCAATAATGCTACATTAGGGGTTTCTTCAGGATATAATGATTTGTACAAAGATGCACCCATTATAGAAAAATCAAATAAATTTTTTGAACTGCATTCAATATTAGCTCCTAAATCTAAAACAACACTCATACCTTTTTTGTTTGGCCACAATGCTGACAAAGCAGGTTTATCAATATTATCAATCATTTTAAGATTAAGTTTAGATATAACTAATAAAGCGCCAGTATTGCCTGCTGAAATAACTATATCGCAATCTTTTTTTTTTACACTTTCAATAGCTAACCACATACTGGTATCTTTTCCTCTTTTAGCACCCTCTAATGGGCTATCAGTGCTTGCAACCATATTTGATGTATGAATAATTTCATAATTTGAGTCATTCATCTTACCACGTATATAATTAT
Organism: uncultured Pelagibacteraceae bacterium; assembly: GCA_902558205.1. Taxonomy (GTDB): domain Bacteria; phylum Pseudomonadota; class Alphaproteobacteria; order Pelagibacterales; family Pelagibacteraceae; genus Pelagibacter. Next base: position 639 of record CACECY010000019.1, read on the forward strand.
AAATTTTTTTTTCATCACCAAAAATTTTGTAAAAAACTTTATCGTTTAAAGAATGATGGTGAATAATACCATCAATAATTTTTTTTGGTGAATTATCACCACCCATTGCATCAACTGCAATTTTAATCTTTGATAACATTATAGTTAATTTAATTATTCTTTAGGGTCTAAAACTTGACGACCTTTATACATTCCAGTTTTCAAATCCAGATGATGAGATAATCTATATTCACCTGATTTTTTGTCCTCAACCACATTTTTAGAGGAGAATTTCATATTTTGAGCTCTTCTCATACCTGTTCTTGAAGGAGTTTGTTTACGTTTTGGTACAGCCATAATTAAGGTTTATTTACACTTTTTAAATATGAATTCAAATTATATTTTTTAAGTTCCGAGCTAAAAACATTAAAATATTCGACTAAATAATCAGTATTTTGGAAATTTTGAAGGAATTTAGATAAACACAGCTTTTTTTTATCAAATTTTATGTCATCCCAAAAGTGAATTTCAGAAATAATACTATGAAATAAATTGATATAATCTTTCATTTTTTTGTTTATAGATTGATCTCCATATCCAATTTCTCTAATACTTAATTCTAATTGTCTGAAATTAAAATCATACAACTCCTGTAATTCTGTTTCATTTTTATCATCTTTAAATTCTTTAAGTATAAAAGCAAAATGTAATAAAAATAATGACAATCTATCACTGAATGAATCTTCGGTATTAATTAAATTTTTGTAAAGAGATTTATTAGTGGTCAATTTCACTAAATTATTATAAAGGTTTAAATATTCTTTGTTCATGAAAAAAATATTAATACTATCAATTATATTATTAGCAAGTTGTACATTAAATAAAGTTGTTCAGCACCATGGCGTTCATAACTTAGAAATCAAACAAGCAAAACTAAAAGTTAATAAAACTAATAAAAATGATATTGTCGAATTAATTGGCCCCCCTTCCACAAAAAGTACATTTGATAACGATTTATATATTTATGTTGAGAGAAAAACCAGTGGCTCAAAACTTATGAAAATGGGGAAAAAAAGACTTATCAAAAATGATGTTTTAGTTCTTGAAATTGACAATAAAGGAATACTAGTAGCAAAAAATTTTTTCAATAAAGATGACATGAATGAAATTGTTTTTGATCAAGATAAAACTGGAGTCAATTATTCAAAAAGATCATTTATTTATAATTTCTTAAACTCATTAAGACAAAAGATTGATGATCCTCTTGGTAAAAAGAGGATCAAAAATAAATTATAAAAATTTAACCAGCTATAACTGCTAATAGCAACAGAGCAACAATATTTGTGATTTTAATCATTGGGTTAACTGCTGGTCCAGCTGTATCTTTATAAGGGTCTCCTACAGTATCACCAGTCACAGCTGCCTTATGAGCTTCTGAACCTTTTCCACCATGATTTCCATCTTCTATATATTTTTTCGCGTTGTCCCATGCACCACCACCAGCTGTCATTGAAACAGCAACAAATAGTCCAGTAATAATTACACCTAGTAACATTGCTCCAACAGATGCTAAAGCTGCAACCTGACCGCCAATTGCAAATATAATAAAATATAAAACAATTGGAGATAAAACTGGTAATAAAGATGGAATAATCATTTCTTTAATAGCAGCAACAGTTAATAAATCGACTAATTTAGCATAATCAGGCTTTTGTTTTCTTTTCATTATGCCTGGAAACTTCTTAAATTGTCTTCTTACTTCAATTACAACTGCACCACCTGCTCTTCCTACAGCTTGCATACCCATAGAACCAAATAGATAAGGAAGCATCCCGCCAATGAGTAAACCAACAACAACATACGGATTGGAAAGATCAAAGGTTACTACGATACCCTCTAATGCTGAACCAGCTTCTTTTGAAAAATGTTTAATGTCTTCTGTATAAGCAGCAAATAAAACTAAAGCACCAAGCCCAGCAGAACCAATTGCATAACCTTTTGTAACAGCTTTTGTTGTATTTCCAACGGCATCTAATGCATCTGTGGTTTTTCTAACTTTTTTATCTAAGTTAGACATCTCAGCAATACCTCCTGCATTATCTGTTACTGGTCCATAAGCATCTAATGCAACTACCATACCAGCAAGTGCTAACATCGTTGTAACTGCAATAGCAATACCAAAAAGACCGGCAATGTAATTAGTTAAAAGAATTCCACCAACAATAATTAGTGCTGGTATCGCGGTAGCTTCCATTGAAATAGCCAAACCTTGAATCACGTTTGTTCCATGTCCAGTAGTAGATGATGCTGCAACAGATCTAACTGGTCGATAATTTGTTCCAGTGTAATATTCTGTAATCCAAATTAGTAGACCTGTTATAATCAAACCAATCACTCCACAGTAATATAAACTCATACCATTAAAAGTTTTGTTACCAACTGTATATTCATTGTTGAAACCTATTACATAATCTGTCACAGGATACAGAATAGCAAGTGATGTAATAGCTGAAACAACAAACCCTTTGTATAAAGCATTCATTACATTGTTTGTACTTCCCAGTTTTACAAAAAACGTTCCAATTATTGATGTTAATATACATGCACCTCCAATTGTTAATGGATAAATCATCATATTAATATCACCTATGAAAAAAATTGATGATAAGACCATAGTTGCTACTATTGTTACCGCGTAAGTTTCAAACAGGTCTGCGGCCATTCCTGCACAGTCGCCCACATTATCACCAACATTGTCAGCAATTACAGCTGGGTTTCTTGGATCATCTTCTGGAATTCCAGCCTCAACTTTCCCAACTAAGTCAGCACCAACATCAGCACCTTTAGTAAAAATACCGCCTCCAAGTCTTGCAAAAATAGAAATTAGTGATGCACCAAATCCTAATGCAACAAGAGCATTTACAATTTCTCTCTCTTCAATATTAAATTTAACTAAAAAATAATAATACACCGCGATTGATAATAAAGCTAATCCAGCAACTAGCATTCCTGTTACCGCACCTGATTTAAAAGCTACGGATAGACCCTGAGCCAAACCTTTTCTTGAAGCTTCTGCAGTTCTTACATTAGCTTGAACTGAAACAAGCATTCCAACGTATCCAGCTATACCAGATAAAGTTGCACCAATTAAATAACCTAATCCTACTAGAGGGCTAAAAGCAACACTTACAATTACTAAAACAACAACACCAACAATTGCAATAGTTTTATATTGTCTAGCTAAATATGCTTTTGCTCCAATTTGTATTGCAGACGCAATATCTTGCATTTTTGTATTTCCAGCGCTTGAATTCAAAATATTCTTACCAGTAAAATATCCATATACGATGGATAAAAAACCAGCTGCTATTGTGTATAAAAGAATTGTTTCAACTGATGTACTCATAATTAATAATTACCTTAAGTTTGTTGGTTGTTAAATTTTAAGCCCGGACAATACAAAAAAAGATGAAAAAGACAATGATTAACTTTTAAAACTGATGAATATAGCCATTATATTTTGCTCGTATTTGCTTACCTTTTTTATCAATTATTATAGATTTTTTGGTGCCAGATATAATTTTGCCAATTTTAGTTATTTTAATTCCTAAGCTTTTCGAAGTGTTGCGTATGATTCCGGATTTTTTAGAATCCGCTGTAAATAGTATTTGATAATCATCACCATTAGATATCAGATTTATTTTTTTAAGTTTTTTAGTTTTAATTATTGTAAACAAATTTTGTGATACAGGTATTTTTTGTGCGTTTAGACAAAATGATAAATTTTGTCTATTTATCATTTTTTTTAGATCATCAATTAGACCATCTGAAATATCAATTGAAGTATTTGCAAATTTAAAAAATAGTTTCGTTAATCTCAATGGCAATTCTGGTTGATAGTATTTATTTATGAAAAATGAACCTTTTTTATTATTTAATTTTAACTTTTTTTTTAAAATCTGAAGACCCAAATAACTATCACCTAAATTTCCAGTTACATAGATGTCGTCATTTAATTTAGCTTTATTACGATATATTATCTTATTTGAATAACCCACAGAAGTAATTGTAAAACTAAGTTTATTTGAAAAAGTTGTATCACCACCACATAGCTTTATATCAAATTTTTTTTGTTCAGCTTTGAGTGATTTTGAAATTTTAAATAAATTATTTTTTGTAAATGTATTTTTATTTCCAGATCCAGAAATAAAATAAAATTTAGGTTTTACACCTTTGCAAATTAAATCAGAAATTGATGATCTTAAAATTTTTTTTATAACCAAATCAGGAAATTTAAAATCTAAAAAATGATTTCCCATAATGTATGTATCTACAGATATGACAATCCCTTTTTTTTTATCAAAAAAAACGTCATCATTTAAATCAAGAGCAGATTTGTTTTTTTTGGCTATTTTTGAAAAAAAACTATTTATTAGTTCAAATTCATGCATCATGGGATCTTAATTTTTTTCCAACATTATCTAATAAAGCATTGAGATATTTTGTTTGCGAATCCTCAAGAAAAAAATTGGATGTATTAAGATATTCTTTGATAATTATATTAATAGATAAATTTGGTTTATACATAAATTCATAAGTTGCTGCTTTTAATATGGTTTGAAAAACTTTGTCTAATTTTCCAAACACAAATTCATCACCTAATTTATTATTTAATTCTTCTAAAATAAGATCATTTCTTTCTATTGTTCCTAAAACAATGTCCTTAATAAATTTTTTAAATCTATGTTTTGGAAAATCAAAATTAGCATCATCATTATAAAATTTCCCATATAATTTTTGAATAATAATAACTCTAGGGTTATTTTTTGAATTATAATGAGTTTTCATTTTTGTGATAAAACTGAAATTACAGCTTCTGCAGCTTCAGCACCTTTTTTTTTTCTCGCTTTTGCTTGTATCATATTTAGACAAGTAATTATTCCATTACCAATTGGTTTTTTATTCTCTATGGAAAGTTTCATTATAGCATCTGTTGACGCTTGAGAAATAAAATCAAAATGTGGTGTTTGACCCTTAATTACACAACCCAGAGCTAAGAAAGCATCATATTTTTTTAAATTTTTAGAAATTGTTACAGGAATTTCAAAAACACCAGGCACTTTAATGACTTTTATCGTATTCTTTTTTGGAATTATTTTTAATGCGCTATTTAGTAAACCATCAGTAATATCTTTATAATAATCTGCTATAACAATTAGATATTTTTTTTTCATCAAATTAATTCCTGTTTTGTAATTTTAATACCATAACCATCAAGACCAATAACTTTTTTTGGCGATTTTGTAATTAATATCATATTTTTAATTTTTAAGTCTTTTATTATTTGAGCTCCAATACCATAATTTCTTATTAACTTATCTTTTCCCTTTTTGTAGAATTCTTTATTCTTATAATCTTTTAAAGTTTGAGAAACTGATCTTAAATTTGAGTCTTTAATAAACACTAAAACACAATTTTGATATCTTTTAAAATAATTTAAAGTTTTATTAAATGAATTTGGTAATGATTGATTTATTAGATAATTTTGTACAACATTTGAAGAAATTACTCTCACTCTTGGAGTAATACCTTTTTTTATTTTACCTTTTATTAAAGCAAAATGTTCTGATCCATCTAAAAGATTTTCATAAATTCTAATATTATATTTTTGATTTTTCACGTCAATCTTGCTTTGCTTTTTAAGTTTAATAAGTTTTTCTTTTTTTAGTCTATATGCAATCAAATCTTCTATCTTTCCAATTTTTAATTTATGTTTTTTTGCAAAATTGAATAAATCCTGACCTTTGGCCATTGATCCGTCTTCATTCATAATTTCACAAATAACAGCAGAGTTATTTTTTTTTGCTAATTTAGAAATATCAACTGATGCTTCAGTGTGTCCTGCTCTAACAAGAACTCCTCCATCTTTAGCTATAATTGGAAAAACGTGACCAGGAGAAACAATTTCATTTTTATTTACATTTTTTTTTGAAGCTATTTTAATTGTCCTGGCTCTATCTTTAGCAGATATACCTGTTGTTATTCCTTTTTTTGCTTCAATAGAAATTGTGAAAGCTGTTTTATTTCTTGATTGATTTATTGGAGACATTAAAGATAAATTTAATCTTTTTGCTTGAAGACTATCTAGTGCTAGGCAAATTAGTCCTCTTCCATGTTTTGCCATAAAATTAATATTTTTTGCGTTAGAGTCCGATGTGGAAATAACCAAATCTCCTTCATTTTCTCTTTTTTCATCATCAACCAAAATGAACATACCACCTTTTTTGGCAGTAATTAAAATAGACTCAATAGAGGCAAAATTATTTTTTTTCATTAAAATAATTTCTAACGTATTTAGATAGGATATCTATCTCTATGTTGACTAAACTAGATTTTTTTAAAGTTGATAAATTTGTTTCCTTGTAGGTGTGTGGGATAATCCAGATTTGGAAACCTTTTTTAGTCACTTTTGAAATTGTAAGAGAAATACCATTTACACTGATTGATGCTTTTTCTATTAAGTGTTTTCTTTCCTTTTTAGGTAATTCAAAGTCAAAAAGAAATGATTTATCTATTTTTTTAATACTTAATACTTTACCAACAGTATCAACATGTCCTTGACAAATATGTCCTGAAATTTTTGTGCCATATTTTAAAGGTAATTCTAAATTTATTTTATCTTTTATTTTTAAAAATTTGAATTTTGATCGAATTATCGTTTCTTTCGAAAGATAAAATTCCATAATTTTAGATTTATATGAAATTAAAGTTAGACAAACACCATCACAGGCAACAGACAATCCCATGTCTTTATTCGATACTTTAATATTACTTTTTACAAAAATGTTGAGACCTTTAGGTCTTTTAATTATTTTAGTTATAATACCCTGGTTATAAATTATTCCGTTAAACATTTTTTTTAACTATATAGTGTTATTCTGTCTTTTCGTAAATTGAGATTTAAATTAATTTTTGATTTATATTTTTGA
>CACECY010000020.1:0-2500 GCA_902558205.1 uncultured Pelagibacteraceae bacterium
AACATTATAAAGTTTTAAATTTCTAATTATTAGTTCAGTATCTTAAAAAATCAAAAAAAACCCAGAAAATCCAAGGCTTTTTGATGAATTTTTTATTTCTAAATACTTGATTTCCTTTAATTTTAGCCTATAAGCACTGAACTTTCTCAATAAATTATTGTTAATACAATAGATTAGTGAGTATTTTTGAGCCTTTTTAGCTCAATTAGCTATTTAAAAAGTAAAAATTTAAGAAGAGAAGTGTGGACGGTTAAGGTTACCAAAAATTTGTCGTACACACTTCAAAATCATATAAATTTTATTCTTAGAATTTATATGGAAGCTAGTGTGCGCCGTTTTTAAACTTGAGAGTTTGATCATGGCTCAGAACGTACGCTGGCGGCACGCCTAACACATGCAAGTCGAACGAAGTAGCAATACTTAGTGGCAGACGGGTGAGTAACATGTGGGTATCTGCCCTTTGGCCTGGAATAACACGAGGAAACTTGTGCTAATACCGGATAAGTCTTTACGGAGAAAGCTTTATGCACCATTGGATGAGCCCGCACTTGATTAGTTTGTTGGTGGGGTAATGGCCTACCAAGACTGTGATCAATAGCTGATTTGAGAGGATGATCAGCCACATTGGGACTGAGACACGGCCCAAACTCCTACGGGAGGCAGCAGTGGGGAATCTTGCACAATGGAGGAAACTCTGATGCAGCGATGCCGCGTGAGTGAAGAAGGCCCTTGGGTTGTAAAGCTCTTTCGTCGGGGAAGAAAATGACTGTACCCGAATAAGAAGGTCCGGCTAACTTCGTGCCAGCAGCCGCGGTAATACGAAGGGACCTAGCGTAGTTCGGAATTACTGGGCTTAAAGAGTTCGTAGGTGGTTGAAAAAGTTGGTGGTGAAATCCCAGAGCTTAACTCTGGAACTGCCATCAAAACTTTTCAGCTAGAGTATGATAGAGGAAAGCAGAATTTCTAGTGTAGAGGTGAAATTCGTAGATATTAGAAAGAATACCAATTGCGAAGGCAGCTTTCTGGATCATTACTGACACTGAGGAACGAAAGCATGGGTAGCGAAGAGGATTAGATACCCTCGTAGTCCATGCCGTAAACGATGTGTGTTAGACGTTGGAAATTTATTTTCAGTGTCGCAGCGAAAGCGATAAACACACCGCCTGGGGAGTACGACCGCAAGGTTAAAACTCAAATGAATTGACGGGGACCCGCACAAGTAGTGGAGCATGTGGTTTAATTCGAAGATACGCGCAGAACCTTACCAACACTTGACATGTTCGTCGCGACTCTAAGAGATTAGAGTTTTCGGTTCGGCCGGACGAAACACAGGTGCTGCATGGCTGTCGTCAGCTCGTGTCGTGAGATGTTGGGTTAAGTCCCGCAACGAGCGCAACCCTCACTTTTAGTTGCCATCATTAAGTTGGGCACTCTGAAAGAACTGCCAGTGATAAGCTGGAGGAAGGTGGGGATGACGTCAAGTCCTCATGGCCCTTACGTGTTGGGCTACACACGTGCTACAATGGTATCTACAACAGGAAGCAAGACTGCGAGGTCAAGCAAATCCTTAAAAGATACCTCAGTTCGGATTGCACTCTGCAACTCGAGTGCATGAAGCTGGAATTACTAGTAATCGTGGATCAGCGTGCCACGGTGAATGCGTTCCCGGGTCTTGTACACACCGCCCGTCACACCATGGGAGTTGGTTCTACCTTAAGGCAAGGTTTTAAACCCTTGACCACGGTATAGTCAGCGACTGGGGTGAAGTCGTAACAAGGTAGCCGTAGGGGAACCTGCGGCTGGATTACCTCCTTTCTAAGGATGAATAAAAGTAAAATTTTATTCTAAATAATATACAGGTAATGTTGACCGTCCTCATTTCTCTTCTTAAAGTAGTGTTTCTCTTGCATGGGGGCCGGTAGCTCAGTTGGTTAGAGCACACCCTTGATAAGGGTGGGGTCGAAAGTTCGAGTCTTTCTCGGCCCACCAATTTTAAATTAAGGGGGATTAGCTCAGCTGGGAGAGCGCCTGATTTGCATTCAGGAGGTCAGCGGTTCGATCCCGCTATCCTCCACCAAAACACTTAGTTATAAAAATTGTGAATATAAAATAATAATTAATATCAATATCTATATCCGAACATTAGTAATGTTATTAGCTAATGTTCAAAATAAAAATTTGATTCAACACAGAATTTTTTTCTGTGCATAAATCAAGCGTTTAAGGGCGTGTGGCGGATGCCTTGGCACTGAAAGCCGAAGAAGGACGTGATATACTGCGATAAGTTTCGGGGAGCTGTATGTAAGTTTTGATCCGAAAATTTCCGAATGGGGAAACCCACCACTTTATGTGGTACTTTAAACTGAATACATAGGTTTAAAGAGACAACCTGGAGAACTGAAACATCTAAGTAACCAGAGGAAAAGAAATCAATTGAGATTCCGTTAGTAGTGGCGAGCGAACGCGGATTAGGCCAGTAGTTTTGTTAAAAAAATTTGAA
>CACECY010000021.1 GCA_902558205.1 uncultured Pelagibacteraceae bacterium
TAAAGTTTATCATTTTGATTTTTTCTTCTTAATAATGGAAAAATAAGTGCAATTAAAGATAAAACAAAAAATGTAACAACAATTGGTCTAGTGAGGAACAGAAGCCAATTTCCCTCAAAAATTACTAATGATTGTCTCAAGGTTCCTTCAACTAGCTCACCTAAGATTAACCCTATAATTACTGGCACTACTGAAAAACCATATCGTCTCATAAAGAAACCAATTACTCCAAAAAATAACATTATCCAGACATCAAGGATTGATTGACTTAAAGAATAAGTTCCACAAACAGAGACTGCAAAAATCATTGGCCAAAGTAATTTGTTAGGAACTAGTGTAATTCTTGCAAATAACTTGGCACCAAAAAAACCAAATATGAAAAATAAAATATTTGCAATCAACATAGACCCAAATATTCCATACAAAAAGTCTGGTTGTTCTCTAAATAAATCAGGCCCTGGTCTAACTCCATGAATAATTAATCCTGTTAAAATTACTGCAGTAGTTGCACTTCCAGGAATGCCTAATGCTAAAGTTGGAACCATCGCTCCTCCAGTTGCAGCATTATTAGCTGCTTCTGCACCTGCAATCCCCTCAACAGAACCTTTTCCAAATTCCTCAGGATTCTTAGACCATCTCTTTGCTTCTGAGTATCCAATAAGTGATGCAACAGTTCCTCCCTCTGCGGGCAATACACCTATAAAAGATCCAATACCAGACGACCTTAAGATAGTAATCCAAGTTTTTTTATAATCTGAAATAGATGGAAGTTTAACTGCCTTTAAAGCTACTCTCTTAAATATCTGATCCAATAAAGTTGATTGAGTTAACATCTCACTAATAGCAAACAAACCAACAACGACAGGTATGAAACCAATACCTTCTGATAACTCATTAATGCCATACGTAAATCTATCTATTGATGTCATAAAATCTTTTCCAATTGTAGAAATTAAGATACCAAAGGCTCCAGCTATTAAATTCTTAATAGGACTTCCTTCGCCTATAGATGCCAACATAGTTAAACCAAAAATTGCTAAAGCAAAATATTCGGGTTGACCAAATTCATAAGCTAATTGTGCAAGTAATGGTGCAAAAAAAACCAGAACTACTACACTGAATATTCCTCCTATAGTACTCGATACTGTAGCCATCCCAAGCGCTCTGCCAGCTTCCCCCTTTTGAGCGAGTGGATAACCATCTAAACAAGTTGCAGCTGCAGCTGGAGTTCCAGGTGTATTAATTAATACTGCAGTGATTGCACCCCCATAAGTTCCTGCACAATAAATAGCTGTTAACAAAACTATTGCAGATAAAGGATCTAATGTCATTGTAAACGGTAAAATTAAAGCACCACCAGTTGTAGGACCAAGACCTGGTAATACCCCTAATATCAGACCAAACAATGTTCCAAAAATTAAAACTATCATCAATTTTGAACTCATCAAAGGTGCGAACATTAAAGAAAGATTTTCCATTTTATACTTTATAATAAATATTGGTGATTATACCTGGAGGAAATCTTAATCCTAAAATTGTCTCAAAAAAAATAAACACAATTACTGGAAAGACAATACTCACTATTATGAGATAAAATACTCTTCTCTCCCCCCAGCAATACGAAACAAAAACTGATAGCAAAGAGATTGCTAAAAAAAAGTCTAATGTTTTCGATATAACTATAAATAAAATAAAACTTCCTAATGTTAAAAAAAAGGGTTGAGGTAATTTTTTTTTAATTTCCCAAGGCCTTTTTAAAGAAAGGTAATAAACTATTGAAGTTAAAAAAATTATTAGAACTAATAATCCTTTAGGAAATGTAGCTGGTTGAATTCCTCTATTTAAAATTGGTGGAACGATATCGAACGTGAAAGTGGTGATTAATAAAATTGTTGAAATTAATATAATTATAAAAGAGACTTTAAATTCATCTTTAAAAAAAAAGGGCAAACTTTTGTTTGCCCTTTTTAGTTTTTGTACATTATTCATAAATAAATGTACTTTTACTTATAATTACTTAATGTAACCTAAAGCTTTAAGCTGCGCAGTCATTTCAGCAAGCATTTCTTCCATTTGCTTACCCCATTCATCTGCACCAACTACACTAGTGTCATCAAGACCAATTTCTGTTAAGAAATTTTTATAATAGTTGTGACTCATTGCTTTCATCATTCCAGCCTCTAACTGCTTAACTCTTTCTGCTGGAGCTCCTTTTTTAGTTACAAAACCTCTAACAGTAGATAAAGAAACAGGTATTCCCAATTCTTTAGCTGTTGGAGAGTCTTTAATTTTAGCCATTCTATTATTTGCTAACACAACAGAAACACATAATGTTCCATCGTTGATTTCTGTTAATGCTTCACCTAAATTTAAAACACCTACATCAATGTCTCCTTTGATTAAGTTTGTTTTAATTGGTGCTACACCTTTGTAAGCAACAATAGTTGGATCTTTTAATCCACCTTTTTTTGTAAAAGCTATTGCACTAACATCGTCAATTCCACCTACATGTGTTGTTCCATACTTAAGTGATTTTGATTTCTGTGTGCTAATAAATTTTTTAGCATCTTTGATGTCAGCTTTACAGTTTACTACAAATAATTGTGGATCATCAGTTCCTCTTGCTAGAGGCTGCATATCACTAAGTTTAACTTTAGTTTTACCTAAAGCCATAGAAACTGCATGACCTGTAGTCCATGTTAAAGTGTGCTGACCATCAGCAGGTAAGCTCATCATATAATCCATAGATACAGCTCCACCACCGCCTTTTTTGTTAACTAGTTGCATGTCTTGCTTAAGAACTCTTCTAGCTCTTAAAAGCATCATTCTAGTAGTTACGTCAGTACCACCACCAAATCCAGCGTGAGTAATAGCCTGTATAGCACCATCTGCTCTTGCAGATGTTGTCATTAAAGGTATTGCTACAACAAAAAATTCAGTCACTAAAAATGCAGCGGCTAAGAAAAGTTTAAAACTTTTTTTCATTATTTCCCTCTTTAGTTAATTTATAATTATTTATTTAATCATAATCTGATACAAACCGTAAAGAAAAAAATGGCATTAAATAAAATTAATATTGGAATACTATTAGGCGATCCCTCAGGAATTGGACCTGAGTTAATATCAAAACTACTAGCTGAAAAGATTACTAATAAAGTAAATATAGTAGTTATTGGTGAAAAAAATATACTAGAAAATGGAGAGAAGATTTCTGGGATCAATAATAATTTAAAGATTGTTAAAAATTTTGATCAAATTAATTTTGATGAAGGAAATAAATTTTTTTTAGACATATCTAAAGGGAAAAATCATACTTATGCTTTATCAGAATGTTCTAAGGAAGCTGGTGAAAGTGTTCTTGAAGCACTAGATTTAGCACTAGAGCTAGCAAAACAGAATAAAATACAAGCAATAAATTTTGGCCCTTTTAATAAAACAAGTATGATTATGGGAGGAAATAAACATTCTGACGAACTACATCTCATGGCTGAAAAATTAGATGTAAAAAATTTCTTTTGTGAATTTAATGTTGTAGATAACTTTTGGACTGCAAGAGTTACTTCTCATATTCCTATAAGTGAAGTGCCTTCTCACATTAAGAAAGAAAATATTATAAAACCTATAAAATTAATTAATGAAGCAATGAAACTTAATGGTATTAAAAAACCAAGAGTAGCAGTTCAAGCTTTAAATCCACATGCTGAATTTGGTAATGAAGAAAAAAATGAAATAATTCCAGCAATAGAAGAAGCGAAAAAACAGGATATAAATGCAGATGGTCCTTTACCTTGTGATACTTCATTCATTACAGCTTTTAAAAATAAAAATCATGATTGTATCGTTGGAATGTATCATGATGCATTACAATCTGGTCTAAAAGCTTTTGGATTTGATCGAGGTGTGACAGTTCAAGGTGGTTTACCCATACCTATCACTACACCAGCACATGGAACAGCATTTGATATTGCTGGCACTAATAAAGCAAATTTAGAACCTACTTTACAGTCGTTTAAAATAGCATTAACGATGGCAGAAAATAAATCTAAAATATGACAAAAATTAAGGACATCAAAACTTCCATTTATAAATGGACAGGTGAGATAGTTCCACCTGCTCAAAATTTTTGCACTAACCCAACTGATGCTCTTAGAGAGTCTGGTGATAAAATGAAATCATTTAGATTTCATCAATGGATGGTTTGTGAAGTAATAGCTGATGATGGAACTGTTGGTTTAGGTAACGCTGCACTGGCACCTGAGGTAACAAAAAAAGCAATAGATTGTTATTTAAAAGATTTGGTAATTGGTGAAGACCCTTTCGATTACGACTATTTATGGGATAAAATGTATAGAAGCACTATGGCTTGGGGGAGAAAAGGAATTGGGATGATTGGAATTTCAGCAATCGATCTCGGGATTTGGGACTTGATGGGTAAATTAAAAAACAAACCAGTTTTTGAGTTACTTGGAGGAAGGACCAAAGATAAAATTCCAGTGTATGCCTCAAAATTATATAGCCAGCCAATAAAGGATTTACAAATAGAAGCCGAAAAATATCTAAATGAAGGTTTTAAGATGTTTAAAATGCGGTTTGGTTGGGGGCCTAAAGATGGTGTTGAGGGAATAAAAAAAAATATTGAATTAGTTAATGCTGTTAGAGAAGTGGTTGGATATGAGACTGATCTAATGCTTGAAGCTTATATGGGTTGGGATTTAGAATATTCAAAAAAAATAATACCTGAACTTGTAAAATTCAAACCTAAGTGGCTTGAAGAACCTGTGATACCTGACGATATTCAAGGATATGTAGAGTTAAATGCTATGGGAGATGTTCCTATTGCTGGAGGTGAACACGAGTTTAGTTATTTAGGATTTAAACATTTGTTAGAACTTAAAGCACTCAGTTTTATTCAATATGATGCAAATCGTGTAGGTGGTATAACACCTGGTCACAAAATAAATACATTAGCAGAAAAATATGGTGTCCCTGTAATTCCTCATGCTGGTCAAATGCATAACTATCATTTAACAATGGCACATAACAACTGTCCTTTTTCAGAATTTTTTCCAGTTCACCAAGTTGAAATAGGAAATGAATTATTTTATTACTTATTTAAAGGTGAGCCTGAACCTAAAAATGGCTTTATAAATTTAGATGACAATAAGCCAGGTCTTGGTTTAACGATTAATGAAAAATTTAAAAAAGATTTTGATATAATTGAATAATTAATAACTAAACAATTTTAAAGTTACTTTGTTTAATTGCTCCAAAGCCACCCTCGATGTGAGATACTTTTTCAAAACCCATATCTTTTAAAGATTTTGCAGCTAATGCTGATCTTGCACCCGCAGCACAAAACAAAACCATTTCTTTTTGTAAATCTAGTTTTCCCTCTTTAAAATACTGACTATTAGGATCTATCCAAAACTCCAACATTCCTCTTGGAATATGAACTGCATTTTCTACTTTACCCTCTCGTTCTAATTCTCTTATGTCTCTTATATCGATCAAATTACATTTATTATCTTTAGCTAAATTAAAAGCTTCATCTGTATTGATGGTTTTTACCTCTGAATATGCTTCTTGTACTAATGTTTGTGCTGATTTAATTGCCATAATTTATTTTTTATTTAAAATTTAATTATTTTAACAATATTTAACACTAATATTTGCTATTGTCATAAAAAGATATATTCATCCACATAAATTATTAATTATCTATAATTATCTCATCATAATGAACTTTTCAGATTTAAAAATTGAAAATAAGCTTAAAAAATCAATTGAGCTTGCTGAGTTTAAAAATCCAACTCCTATTCAAAGAGAAAGTATTCCAATAAGTTTAACCGGTAGAGACATTTTAGGTACAGCTCAAACAGGAACAGGTAAAACTTTGGCATTTACTATTCCAATGATTAATAAATTAATAAAAGATAAAAATGCAATGAGCTTGATTGTTTGTCCAACAAGAGAGCTAGCCACACAAGTAATGGCAACTGTTTTAAAATTGAATGTCAGAGAGATTGGAATTGGTAATGCTCTTTTAATAGGAGGAGAGAGTATGCAAAAGCAACTTAGAAAATTAAGTAAAAAAGCAAGAATTATAGTTGGAACTCCTGGAAGAATTAATGATCATTTAAAAAGAAGAAGTTTAAATCTATCTAAAGTTAATTATTTAGTTTTGGATGAAACAGATCGAATGCTTGATATGGGATTTACTCCTCAAATTGAGCAAATTTTAAATTTTGTTCCAAGGGATCATCAAACCTTACTATTTTCAGCAACATTGCCAGATAATATTTTAAGGATTTCTCAAAAATATTTGAAAAATCCTGAAAGGATTTCTGTTGGATCATTATCAACTCCAATTGAAAAAATTAAACAAGAAACTTTTGAAATTACTCAAGATAAAAAATACCATGAACTTATTAATCAGTTAGTTGAAAGATCAGGATCTATTTTAGTTTTTGTTAAAACAAAACATGGTGCTGACAAAATTGTAAAAAGATTAAAATATGATGGTCATAAAGCAGATGCAATTCATGGGAATTTAAGACAAAGTAAAAGAGATAGAGTAATTACGGGATTTAGAAATGGTAATAGCAGAATTTTAGTTGCAACTGATGTAGCAGCTCGAGGATTAGATATACCATTGATTCAGCATGTAATTAATTACGATCTCCCACAAGTACCAGAAGATTATATTCACAGAATTGGAAGAACCGGAAGAGCTGGTAAAGAAGGTT
This sequence comes from uncultured Pelagibacteraceae bacterium, assembly GCA_902558205.1. Taxonomy (GTDB): domain Bacteria; phylum Pseudomonadota; class Alphaproteobacteria; order Pelagibacterales; family Pelagibacteraceae; genus Pelagibacter. The sequence goes on from CACECY010000021.1 coordinate 6,747, forward strand.
CTGCTTTAACTTTCTTAACACCAAGTGATCGATCAATGTGGAATTCAATTAGTAAATTAATTGA
>CACECY010000022.1 GCA_902558205.1 uncultured Pelagibacteraceae bacterium
GACCTAGAGCAGGACCTACAGGCGGGGCTGGATTAGCTTGACCACCCTTAATCTGTAATTTTATAAATCCACTAATTTCTTTTTTTGCTGCCATTAACTTGTTTTCTCCACTTGATTATATTCTAATTCAACTGGTGTTGGACGTCCAAATATAGAAACTGAAACCTTAAGTCTAGACTTTTCTTCATCTATTCCCTCAACCATGCCACTAAATGAAGCAAAAGGCCCATCGACTACTTGAACTTTTTCACCAACGCTGTACTCTATACCAGATTTTGGCTGAGCTACACCATCTTTTATTTGGCCTAAAATTTTTTCAATTTCTTTATCTGAGACTGGTACTGGCATCCCTTTTGTACCTAAAAAACCGCTCACTCTCTTAATATTCTTAATCATATGATAAATACTGTTGTCCATTTCGGACTTTATTAATACATAACCTGGAAAGTATTTCTTTTTTCTTTGTATTCTTTTTCCTCTTTTGACCTCTGTAACATCGTGAGTTGGAACAACTATTTCCTCAAATTTTTCTGAGATTTTAGCTTTTTCAGCTTCCTCTTTAATTAAACCAGCAACTTTATTCTCAAAACTTGAATGTGATTGAACAATGTACCAATTCTTCATTATATGCTCACCTTAAGAAGTAATTCTAAAAAAAATTTTAAAACTTGATCTAAAAGAAGAAAAAATAAAGACATTACAACTGCCATTGCAAAAACCATCAATGCTCCTTGCAAAGTTTCCTTACCAGTTGGCCATGAAACTTTAAATGCCTCTTGTTTGACCTCTTGAATAAATTTTATAGGGTTTTTCATATTTTTTTTTTCTCTATTGGCAGGAGCGGAGGGACTCGAACCCTCAGCCTCCGGTTTTGGAGACCGGCGCTCTACCAATTGAGCTACACTCCTATATAGAGTTACTCTATAATTTTAGTTACTACTCCAGCTCCTACAGTTCTACCACCTTCTCTAATCGCAAAATTTAACTTTTCAGACATTGCAATTGGTGTAATTAACTTTACTGTAAATTTCGCGTCATCACCTGGCATAACCATCTCAGTACCTGCTGGTAATTCTACTTCACCAGTTACATCGGTTGTTCTGAAATAAAATTGAGGTCTATACTTGGTGAAGAAAGGAGTATGTCTTCCACCCTCTTCTTTTTTAAGTACATACGCTTGAGCTTCAAATTTAGTATGTGGTGTAACTGAACCAGGTTTACAAAGAACTTGACCTCTTTCGATATCATCTCTTTCTACACCTCTCAAAAGAACACCAACGTTGTCGCCAGCTTCACCTGAGTCCAAAAGTTTTCTGAACATTTCAACTCCTGTACAGACTGATTTTTTTGTTTCTCTTATACCAACGATTTCAATTTCATCACCAGTTTTAAGAACACCAGACTCTACTCTTCCTGTAGCAACTGTACCTCTACCTGAAATAGAGAACACATCTTCTACAGGCATTAAGAAATCTTTATCCTTTGGTCTATCAGGTTGAGGAATGTGTTCATCAACATTTTTCATTAATTCTAAAATTGAATTTTTTCCAATTTCATCATCCCTACCTTCAACTGCAGCAAGTGCTGAGCCTTTTGCAATTGGAGTTTTATCTCCTGGAAATTTATATGAAGTTAACAGTTCTTTAATTTCTTCCTCAACAAGTTCAATCATTTCTTTATCATCAACTTGATCCACTTTATTCAAGTAAACAACAATAGCTGGTACACCAACTTGTCTTGCTAAAAGAATATGTTCTCTCGTTTGAGGCATCGGTCCATCAGCAGCATTAACAACAAGAATTGCTCCATCCATTTGAGCTGCACCTGTAATCATATTTTTTACATAGTCAGCGTGACCTGGACAATCTACGTGTGCGTAATGTCTTTTTTCTGTTTCATACTCAACGTGAGCTGTTGAAATTGTAATTCCTCTCTCTTTTTCTTCTGGAGCTTTATCAATTTCATCATAAGCAACTGATTTACCACCACTTGCTTCTGCTAACACTTTAGTGATTGCAGCAGTTAAAGTTGTTTTACCGTGGTCGACGTGACCTATTGTTCCTATGTTACAATGCGGTTTATTTCTTACAAATTTTTCTTTTGACATTACTTTATTACCTCAGTTTTTTTTTATTAATAATTTTTTTTCTTGGAGCGGGTAAAGGGAATCGAACCCTTACATCCAGCTTGGAAGGCTAGCGTTCTACCATTGAACTACACCCGCACAACCCCAAGAGTAACACTCCAGTATCACTTAAAGTTCTATTGAATGGTGGAGGGGGAAAGATTCGAACTTTCGAAGACCGAAGTCAACGGGTTTACAGCCCGCCCCATTTGACCGCTCTGGAACCCCTCCTCAATATGGGGAAGTGTCCCCTTGTTCAATAAAGCTTCAAACAACACGCGTTTTATATATTTTATTCATGCAAATGCAATATTAGAATTATTAGGAAAATATAGTAAAAACCGTGTAAAATTTATCAAATTTATGAATAAATCAACTTTTTTTATCGTTGGACAGCATGCGGTTATAGAAGCTCTTAAAAACCCAAAAAGAAAAGTATTAAGAGTCTTCTTAACTGAGGAAAGTAAGAAAAATATACATAGAAAAAGTCCAAAAAAAAATCTTTTAGAAGATGTTAAAGTCTACTTTAAAACAAAAAAAGAATTAGACAAATATTCAACAAAAGAAAACTTACTTCATCAAGGATATGTAGCTGAAATAGAACATTTAGAAAAACCAATCTTAAAAGAATTTATTAAAAATCAAGGTAGAATTACTTTGGTATGTCTAGATGGAGTTACCGATCCAAGAAATATAGGATCGTTAATTAGAAGTGCAGCTTCATTTAATATTGATGGTATCATTATTAAAGAAAGAAATTTTCCAAATGAAAGTAAGTTAATGTACAAAGCGGCAAGTGGAGCTATGGAATATGTTAATATATTTGAAGTATCAAATATAAACTCGACTTTAAAAAATTTAAAAGATAAAAATTTTTGGGTATATGGATTTGATGGAAAAGGAGATAAAAACTTCACGAATATTGAATGGGAAGGAAATAACATTCTTTTATTTGGTTCAGAAGGGTCGGGTATGCATGAACATACATCTAAATATGCTGATTTTTTGGTAAAGATTGATATTGATGAAAAAATTGAAAGCTTAAATATATCCAATAGTGCTGCTATTGTTTTTCATCATTTAAGTTTCTTAAAAAAAATAGTTGATTAATATAGAAATAGTTAATAGTTATTAATTAAGCCCTTGTAGCTCAGCTGGTAGAGCAATTGATTTGTAATCAATAGGTCCGCGGTTCGAATCCGTGCGGGGGCACCATTAAGACGTTTCTCTACGCAATTGTTCTATCTTGATTTTTTTTTGAAGACTCCTGTTTTTATCATACAGTAGATTAAATTTAATTTTCTTATTAGTTTTAACAATAACATTTTTTGCATTTCTAACTTCTATATTATCAGCTACAGCACTTATTGGTCTTTTTTTTGGATTCAAATTTTTTATATTTATTTTAGATTTATCACTAACAATTTTTCCTTTCCATCTACGTGGTCTAAAAGGGCTAATAGGTGAAATAGACAATTTTTTTGAGTTGAGACTCAATATCGGTCCATGTACTGAAAGATTATAGGCTGTACTACCCGCAGGTGTTGAAACTAAAACTCCATCAGAGACCAATCTTTTAATAACTTGTTTTGTGCCATAATTAATTGATAATGATGCTGCTTGTCTACTTTGTCTTAAGATTGAAACCTCATTAATGGCTAGATATTTTCTAATTTGGTTTTTATTATTTTTCACTGTCATCTCTAATGGAGATATTGTAATCATGTTAGCTCTAGTTAAATTTTTAATAATAGTTTTTGAAGAAAATTTGTTCATTAAAAAACCATAGTTCCCAGAATTAATACCGTAGAAAAATTTTTTTGATTTTTTATTTTTTTTGAGAGTTTGAAGCATAAAACCATCACCCCCAATCACAATAACGATATTCGGTCTTATGATTTTACTTTTTGTAAATTTACTTAATAATTGTGACTTAATTTTTAATGATTTTTGATTTATATCAGAAATAATTTGTATTTTTTTCATTTATGAATGGTGCCCTCGGCCAGACTCGAACTGGCACTCCGCAAGCGGCAAGGATTTTAAGTCCTTTGTGTCTACCAATTTCACCACGAGGGCATTAATGAATTTCATGAGTGTTTATGCTAATATTTATAATTGAACAAGATGAATAAGTAAAATTTTTTTATTTTATCTCTCAATGTGCTGGTCTTGCTCTTATTGTCCTCTAAAATCCTATTGATACCAATCGCTTGGTGAATACACTTCTAATTTATAAGTTTAAATTTAAATAACTTGTAGCTCAAAATTTTTATAATCTATTTGGTATTTTTCTCTAAGTTTATCTAGGCCTTTTTTTCCAATTTTCATTGAATGCAAAATATCTTCCTCAAATGTGTAGTGTTGCCATCTCCATATGTTTAAATTTTTATTTGCACTTTGTAATTTTTCAACCTTGTTTTTAAAGTCTTTATTTAAAATTAGCTCGTTATGATATACGACCTCTCTTCCAAATTGTGTTTCAAAATTATTTGTAGTTAAAAATGAGGCATTTTCAAAGTCACTCTTAAAATATACGTAATGACCTCCTTTATTAATATGATTTAATGTAACAGTCGGCCAAGATTCAGTTGGTAAATTTTGGATATCTTTTTTTTTTAAGAGTTTGCCTACAATTTTGAATTCATCACTTTTTTCTTTTTTTGAAATTAAATCTTCATATATATGATTTATATCATGTAAGTTTTGAAGTTTATAATTATTATACTCAATATATTCAATTCCAGCTTTTCTGCTATAAAGTGTAAAATCTATGGCATCTGAAATACTATTTTCATTTGTTTCTTTTGGCACACTCATTATATGAAGATGTGCTCTATCTAGTCCACCTATGCATGCACACATACCATGCTCAAATACAACAGAATTTCTATTAATTTCTTGATCAATTGATTCTTGAATAATCTTAATTAAAAAATTTAGTTCATTAAGTTTATCCTCTTCAACTAATCCAAATGATGGAAGAAACTCTTTTGAAATAATTAATAAATAACCAGGTGTAAAAGCCCCATAGCCTGAAATTACAAAAAAGTTTTTAGTATGAGCCACCAATCTATTAAATGCATCTATTTTACTAGGTAAAGATGATCTGTTCTTACTTTCTTTATAAAATTCATCCCAGGATAATTGATCAGTTTTCATATAAATCTAAACATGGTTCAATTAACAAGGTTAATAAAAATTACAAGAAAAAAAATTATATAAAACGTTTTAGTGTGAAAGAAATTTTATTAATTTAATAATTTTTTTGCAACTTTATGTGCATTTTTTGTTATTGCTTTGATAATTGTTTCTCTTCCAGGATTAAAGTTATTTGACAAGGTTCCTGGTAAAAATAAACCCTTTTCAAGCATAAAATTTTTATTTGTTGAAAAACCTCTTTCATTATATCTTTTTGTGATTTTTCTTAATGATGGAATAAATTTAATTTCATTTTTACAATCAATAACACTTACAGGTCCAGACACATTAATAACAATATCACCTTTAATTTTCTTCCTAGATTGTGTTTCTAGAACTAAAATTTTTTTATATTTATTTATTTTCAAAACTCTATCTTTTACAAACTTAATCTTGTTTTTTCTCTCTAGTCTATTTTTTGCACTAACTGTATCAGGATAGGTATATCTTGTAATATTTCTTATTTTAGGAAATATAAATAAATTATAAATTTTTTTTTCATTTACATTTAGTTTGTTGTAACAAGTAGACATAATTTGACTAGTAAGTACATTTGTCCAAACGTCATATTTATTAAAACCTTTTATTGAGGCATTTTTAAATTCTTTTTGTAGTAAAAACAGGATTTGTTCAGCTTTTTTGATTTTACTAATATTTTTTTTTACAAAGTATTTAAACTCAAAATAATTAAACTTCTTTGATCGTTCAGCTTTTTGGAGTGTTTGAGAATTTTTTGAAATACAAACAATTTTAATATTTATTTTATTTTCTTTAATGAGTTTTTCAATTTCCTGCATTGT
>CACECY010000023.1 GCA_902558205.1 uncultured Pelagibacteraceae bacterium
GAACTGTCATCTTTATTTCTTCTTTTTTTTCATTATTTCCTGAAATGTAATTAAATAGTTTTCTAAAACCATTACCTTGTATAGAATTCGTTTCAATAACCAAACGATCGGAATATTTTCTGATTTCGTAGTTCCTATTTTCTTTTACCACCTCATAGTTTGCTTCTTCGTATGCCATAGTTTGAGAGCTTAAAGTTATTACTGAAGTTAAAATTAATAAAATTTTTTTCATTTTCGAATTATTTAAACTATCTCTGGTTGAAGTTATCCACAACCATACAAAATATGGTTTTGATGTTCACGTTTTGATTCACTTTTGATTCAGTTACAGACTCAAAATACAACCTCTTGAGTGTATTGTATAAATGGTTTATAAATAAGAACAAAACAAGAACATGAAACTAACTATCCCTTATTATCTACATAAAGCAGGCGCTGGTTTTCCTTCTCCTGCAACCGATTATATCGAAGAAGACATAGATCTTAATATGCACTTAATCAGAAATGTTCCAGCAACTTTCATCATTAGGGTGCAAGGTAAATCAATGGTGGATGTTGGGATTAATGATGGAGATCTACTAGTTGTTGATAAAAGTTTAAAACCAAAAAATTTTTCAACGGTAATTGCAAATGTTCATGATGAGCTTGTTGTTAAAACTTTAGTTCAAGAAAGAAATAAAAAATTTCTAACATCAGGATCTAAAGATTTTTCAAACAGAATTTTAATTAATGAAGAAGAAGATGTTTTTATTTGGGGGGTTGTAACTTATGTCATCCATTCAACGTACTAAAAAATTAGCTCTAGTTGATTGTAACTCTTTTTATGTTTCTTGTGAAAGATTATTTAATCCAAAAATAAGAAAAAAACCTGTTGTTGTTTTGTCTAATAATGATGGTTGTATTATCTCAAGATCTAATGAGGCAAAAGCTTTGGGAATTAAAATGGGTGAACCTTATTTTAAGGCCAAAGATATTATTATTAAAAATAAAGTTGAAGTTTTTTCATCAAATTATTCTTTATATGGAGACCTATCAAGAAGAGTAATGAGAACTCTTAAAAGATTTAATTCTGAAATAGAAGTTTATTCTATTGATGAAGCATTTATAGATTTATCAAACTTTCTAGACTCAGAAGTAGAAAAAGTTGGAAGAGAAATTAGAGAAACTGTTTTACAGTGGACTGGTATTCCAACCAGTATTGGAATTGCTAAAACAAAAACATTAAGCAAAGTTGCAAATCATATTGCAAAAAAAAAAATTTCAGGTGTCACTAGTTTAATTGGAATTGAAAATATTGATCCTATATTAGAAAAAATAGATATTAATGATGTATGGGGTGTTGGCAGACAGCTTACAAAATTTTATCAAAAGAATGGTATTTATAATGCGAAACAACTTAAAAATAAATCTAATACTTGGATCAAAAAATGTTCAAATGTTTTAAGCTCTAGAACTGCAATGGAGCTTAGAGGAATTCCTTGTATCAATTTAGAAACTACACAAACTAAAAGAAAAAGCTGTGTAGTTTCAAGATCGTTTGGAAAAAGAATTGAAAAGTTTCAAGAATTAAAAGAAGCAGTTGCAAACTATTGTTTAAATGCATCTGAAAAAATTAGATCAGAGTCTTTAGTTGCAAAAGCAATCACTGTATTTGTTAGAACTAGTCCTTTTCAAAGAAATTATAGTTACTATTCAAATGCAAAGACAGTTGATTTTCCTATTGCAACAAACAATAGTATTGAAATTGTTAAGACTGCAGTTTCTATTTTAGAAATGATTTTTAAAAACGGTTATCAATATCAGAAAACAGGCGTTATGCTTACAGGATTGCGAAATGATGATGGTAGAAAAAATTTATTTTCATCTAAGAAAGATGAAAAGATAAAAAGTTTAATGCAATCAATTGATAACACCAATTATAGATATGGAAGATCAACATTAAGTCTTGCAAGTGCTGGTGTTCATAAAAAATGGAATATGCGAAGACAATATTCTTCTAAAATAGATACTGCCGATTTTTATTGTTTACCAACAATTAGAGCTACTTAGTAAAATGACAGTTTGCTTCGACTACTGTCCAAGAAGCTGAACCAAAAGGCCTATTACCAATATTTAAATAATGATGAACTATGTCCCACTGATAACTATTAAGTTTACTTTTATCTTGAGACCATTGTTTTAATCTTTGTACATTTTCATGATCAGGAAATCTTGAAGCATAGGCATATAACCATCCCCAATTACTACTTGATCGACTATTAAGATCTTGTTTTTTATAATTTTTTGCAGGTCCTGGGTGCTTCATACTTTTTGCATACTTAAAAACAATTTCATTATTTTCAGTAAAATCTATAAAAAACTTAACAATGTTATGATAATTTTTTCCTTTATGCTCATAATCCCAAATATTATAACCTTGATTTTCAGCTAATAAAGCAATGACAGCTAATGCATTCATGGCTCTAGCTTGATAGAACATCGCTCTTCCGCCTCTTCTTGTTTCAATAGGCATGCTTCCATCTTTTCTTTGATATTTTATAGCTGCTTCAAAATTTTTAAATGCTGTTCTAAAAAGCTTATTGTCATTTAGCAAAATTCCTAATTGCATATGACTCATCGCAGATGATAGAGCATGATTGTGTGCTCTCTTAGGAGTGCCGTTCGCACCAGATCCAACTTTATAATTAGAGTATTCATACATAAGATGTTTATTCTTACTTACAATTTTTTTAAACCAATCTTTAATAATTTTATCTTCATCCTTTGGAATATCTATTACCTGTTTAGCAAACGAGTAAGCTGCAATCATAGGTGAAGCTATATAAAGATTAACAGTTAAAGTATCATTCCAGTGTCTTCCTTCTCCATCAGAAGGTCCAGTTCTTTGGGCGGCATTAGCTTTTGCCCATTCCAAAATTACTCTTTTTACATTTTGACACGCTTCCACATTTCCACTACCACAGGGAAAACTAAAATCTTCAAATTTGCTCTTAGCGTGATCAAATCTATTATCAAGTCCGTACCCAGAGGGTGCTTCAACTTTTAATACTGGTAAAACATAGTTTTTATCAGGAGTTACATATAAATCTTTAATGCATCCTTTTTTATCTTTTTGAATTGGAAAAATAATGTCTGGTTGAGTGACTATTGCTTTTTTCTTTATTTTCTTAAAATCAGCATGAGAAATATTTGAAATTAAAAATAATGATATAAAAAATATCAAAAGTTTTTTCATTATATTTATTTGAGTGTATCAATATTTTTTATGTTTGATAAAGATTTATCAAATTCATCCATGTTTTCTCTTAGAGCTAAACTAGAAATTGAATAAATCATAATTAACAATAATATTAATGGGATTGCTGTAATGATAGATGCATTACTTTTAATCATCAAAATGTAAATGATAATGAATAAAGCTGAACGGATCAAAACTGCATTTTTAAAAACACTAATGATTGATAAAGAATGATTTATTAAGTTTGAGAAGCTCATCTTGGAGGGGCCGAAATATCTTTCCCCACGAATAGATGGAATTGAAATTTTATTTTTTTCAACCTTAGTTAGTGCTCCGGAAAAACTATTCCATGTAGCTTTTTCATTGATCATTTTCTCAACGGTCGACTTTGTGAGACAAGTAAAATTACCAAACTTTATTGAATGACCAGTAAAGACTAAAGTTATAATTTTGTGAAAAAAATAACAAAACTTAAAAATAAATGTTTCTGATCTTTTGACCCTTTCTCCAACAATAGTTTGCTCAGGCGCATTTTCTGAAGATTTAATAAACTCTATTATTTCCTCAGGTCTATCCTCTCCATCACCATCCATGGGAATTACGTAGTCAAACTCCTCTTTTTCAAAAATATACTTTAAACCTGCAGCAATGCATCTTGCGTGCCCTTTGTTTTCTTTCATAGAAAGAATCTTAATTGAATTAATATTTGATAAATTTTCTATTTCTAATTGTCGATCAAAAGTCGATGCATCATCAATTATTATAATTGATATATTATGAGTTAAATTTTTAATTTCATTATCAATGTTATTCAAAAGTTTTGATAAAGATTGCCAGTCATTATAAACAGGTATTATAATTTTGAAATTTTTCATAATTTATTTAAATCCAACACAAACTTCATCGATGCACATATGTTCTTTTAAATTATTTATTTTATTTTGATCAATTAATCCAATCCAGGAAGGTCTCGATTTAAGATGATAAGATAAATTACCAGCATTCCATTCATTGCCTAAAACTACATTTATTGGATTTTTAGATTGTTGATCCCAGGCATATTGAGTCTTCATTGCAATATCCTTTCCTGGATAATCTGTTCTTTTATCTGTCTGATTTATTGAGATGTATGAATATAAAATCGGGGATAAAAAAAATAAGAAAATAAATCCATATAAAAATGATTTTATTTTTTTTAAATTTATTTGAGATTTAAAAATATAAATAAACAAAACACCAAATGATAAGTAAAAGGGTGTCATCCACATAGTTCTAATTTTAGACCCTGTAATTATTGAAGTAAATAAAATTAATATAATTGGAATCATATTAACAAAAATCAAAAATAATAATTTCTTATCCTTAAAATTAAATCTTAATTTAAATTTTTTGATAAGTAATTTTAAAAGTATAAAAAATGGAATTAACAAACCTATTTGTTTAAGTAAAAAAATTATTGGAAATTTTATATGATCTAAAATATCAGATTGTTCTAAGCCTGTTCTTTTTAAACCATATGTTACAGTGATGTATTCATTATTATTTAGCCAAATTAAGTGGGGAACTAACAAGACTATGAATAATTCTAATGCTATTAAATATTTAAAATCAAATTTTCTTAATTTTTTAAAAAAGATTGAATATATAAATAATAAAAAAAGTGAAAATAATAAATAAATAAATAAATATTTTGATAAAAAACCAGCTGCTCCAAAAAATCCTAACAATAGACAATCTTTAATATTAATTTGTTTTTGATTAAAAATTTTCCATGAATAGTAGACTGAGATAGACCAAAAAGGTAATTGGCATACATTTACATTAAACTCAGGGGTAGTGAAATTATAAAAATAGATACTTTCAAGAAGTAAAACAGAAATTAAACTTAATAATAAGTTATCAAAAATATCATTTGCTAATTTAAATACATAAATAAAAGCAATACACACAAATATTTGACTCAATAAATAGAATGCCCAGTCTTGAGCGCCAAATATTTGATAAAATAATTCAGAAAAAAATGCGCTTGCCGGAGGATGTTTACTGAAACCCCACTCAAGATTACTTCCCCAGGCTAAAGCCTCGATTGTATCCAATGGCAGGTTATAATTTGTGAGAGTTGGAATCAGTGTCCAAATAATCAAATGTGATAAAATAAATATAAAAAAGATATTGTAAATATTTCTTCTAAAAACATCCATTATTTAACAATTACATTAATTAACCTTGCTTGACACCTTAATTTTGCTGAATATACTTCGCGGCTATTAATTTAAAGCTATGTCTAAGGTAACAAAAACAAAAAAAAGAGTTACGAAAACTAAACCTAAAGAAATTAAAAAAACCGCAAAAAAGATAGCTAAACCTATCGCAAAAACTAAATTAGCAATCAAAGCTCCAATTAAAATTTCAAAAACCTATATTCCAAAAGATACTGAAAAATATATGTGTGATAAACATAAAGTATATTTTAGAATGAAGCTTCAGGAATGGAGAAAAGAATTGGTAAAAGCAAATAATGAAGCTTTATATAATGGAAGCATGGATGATAATAGTATATCTGCAGATATAGTTGACCAAGCTAGCTCCTACACTGACAAAAATGTAGAAATGAAAGCGATAAATAGACAAATTAAATTGATTTCAGAAATTGATAAAGCTTTAGCAAGAATTAAAGATGAGACTTATGGTTTTTGCTTAGATACAGCTGAACCAATAGGACTTAAAAGATTAATGGCAAGACCAGTTGCTAAATATACGATTGCAGCTCAAGAAAAGCATGAAAAGAACGAAAAAGTTCACGCTGATGATTAAATTTGAGCAATGAGTTTTTGCTTTCTTTAAAAATACCTAAAAATAGATCCAATTATCACCT
>CACECY010000024.1 GCA_902558205.1 uncultured Pelagibacteraceae bacterium
TTCAATAAATGAATTAGCAAAAATAGTAAGATGTAATTGTTCTATCTGTAAAAGAAAAAATGCAACTATGGGTATGGTTAAAAATGAAGATTTTAAAGTTACTAAAGGAAAAGATAAATTAAAACTTTATCAGTATCACACAAAAGTTGCTAATCATTACTTTTGCACTGAATGTGGTATCTATACCCATCATAATCCAAGAAGTGCACCTGCAATGACTGGATTTAATTTAGGCTGTGTTGATGAAGTTAATGTAGATGATTTAAAAGAGGTAGCTTTATTTGATGGCAAAAATCATCCAATGGATCAGAAAAAATAAAAGTTTAATGAAATTAACTGTTGAGTGTTTTGATAAAGTTAAAAAAGATTGTTTAAAGTTTATTCAATCTCAAGAAACAAAAGCTGATAAATTTATTAATAAAGAAAGAATGATTAAGTCTTTTTTAATTCCTATAAGTTTTTGGATTAGTAAAAAGGCTGATAAGAAAAGACCTTATTTTGTGGGTTTAGCAGGCGGTCAAGGGACTGGTAAAACAACATCAAGTTCCTTAATAGAGATAATCTTAACAAAGTATTTTAAACTTAAAGTTTTTAGAATTTCTATTGATGATTTTTATAAAACAAGAAAAGAGAGAATTAGCTTATCAAAAAGAGTGCACCCTATGCTGCTAACAAGGGGAGTTCCAGGAACGCACGATATAAATATGATGTTAAAATTTTTTAAAAAAGTAAAAAGTAAAAAATTTATAAGACTAAAATTACCAACTTTTGATAAAGCTATAGACGATAGATATAATAAAAAATATTGGTATGATTTAAAAGAAAAGCCAGATGTAATTATATTTGAAGGCTGGTGTGTTGGTGCTAAACCAGAGGGAAACAATACTTTAAATAAAACAATTAATTTAATGGAAAAAAATAAAGATAAAAAAAGGATTTGGAGAAAATATGTTAACCAACAATTGAAATCAAAATATAAAAAATTATATTCACAATTAAATTGTTTAATTTATCTTAAGGCAAAAAACTTCAGTTTACTCCAAAAATGGAGACTAAAACAAGAAAGGAAACTTTTAGTCAATAGTAAGAAAAATTCTAAACTTAAAATTATGAATAAAGAAGATGTTTTAAGTTTTATGCAGACTTATCAGAGAATTACACAAAATATGTTTAAGAATATGCCACAATATGCATCAATAATAATTAACTTAAACAGTAACCATCAAATTAAAACTGCAGTATATAAAAGAAAATGAAAAAAATTTTAATTTTATTATTTGTATCTTTATTAATTGTTTCGAATTCAAATGCTGAGAGCTTTTCATCTGCACTATCAAAAGCATTCAAGAATAATTCAGAATTAAATGCTGAAAGAGAAAATATTAATGTCTCTGAACAAGAATTAAAGATTTCTCAAGGCAACTATTTACCAACATTAACCTTGTCGGGATCTAAAAGCCAAGAAGATACAAATAAACTTACTAATCAATCGGGCAGTAATGCAACTATAAACGATGTTAATCCAACGACAAAATCTATTTCAATTTCTCAAACTTTATTTGATTTTGGAAGAGGTGCAGAGTTATCAAAAAGTAAAATTGGTTTGGAATTAGCAAAGGCTAAACTTTTAAAAAAAGAACAGGATATTTTGTATAAAACAACAGAGGCATATACAGGATTAGTATTAGCAAAGGAAAAATTAAATATTAATAAAGACAATGTTGAACTTTTAAATAGACAAGTAGAAACTGATCAAATTAGAGTTGAAAGAGGTCAGATTACTTTATCAGATGCTTCACAATCAGAGTCATCATTAGCTGGGGCACAAGCAAATTTAATTCAAGCTGAAAATGAATTATTAACTAGTAAGTTGAATTATGAAAATATTATTGGCTCATTAAATGATCCTAAGACCTTAGATAAAAATTCAATAATTGAATATCCTTTGCCAGAAAATTTAAATTCAGCTATTGAGTTATCCAAAAAAAATAATCCTGATTTAATTATTGCACAATTAGAATATGAACAAGCTAAGAAAGATAAATCTATTGCAAAATCAGACCTAGCACCTACGGCCAATTTATCATTAGAAAGATCATATACTGATGATTTAAGTGCAACGTATGATGAAAGAGAAAAAGATACAATTAAAGCAACAGTAACTTGGCCGTTTTATTCAGGTGGAAAAAATTTGGCTTCATTAAATAAAAGTTCAAGTTTAGAGACAAGATCTCGATTAATTTTAGATAGTGTAACAAAACAAAATCAAACAAACGTTGCTAGTGCTTGGTCAAACTATCAATCAAATAAAAGCTTATTAAATTCAGTCCAAGCCCAAGTAAGAGCAGCAGAGATTGCAAACGAGGGAATTGCAGCTGAATATAATAGTGGAGCAGGAAGAACTACATTAGAAGTGATTCAATCCAATTCCTTATTGTTAAATGCCCAAATTTCACTAGCTAATTCTGAGAGGAATTACATTTTATCTCAATTTAATCTTCTCAAATCTATCGGCTTACTCCATAGCGAGTACTTAAAAATTAATTAAAATCACTCATTTTTAAGAACTTAATAATTAATTATTGCTAATGAGAACAAAATGTGTACATTTATTCTATGATTCGAGTGTTAAAAAAATTAAAAAAAGAGGCAAAAAATGACGAAAAGTAACCTAAAAGTAGTTAAATCTACAAAAGACCAAGAAATGGATATCAAAGAAAAGAATAAAGCATTAGATGCTGCTATCAGCCAGATAACTGACAACTTTGGAAAAGGTTCAGTAATGAAATTAGGCGAAAAAAGAGCGATGGATATCGAGTCGATATCAACAGGCTCTTTAAGTTTAGATTTAGCTTTAGGAATAGGCGGATTACCTAAAGGAAGGATTGTAGAAGTTTATGGACCAGAGTCTTCTGGAAAAACAACATTAGCATTACAAGTTGTTGCTGAAGCCCAAAAGGCTGGTGGTATTTGTGCATTCGTTGATGCAGAACATGCTTTAGATCCAGTTTATGCAAAAAAATTAGGAGTGAACACTGAAGAGCTTTTAATTTCACAGCCAGATGCTGGTGAGCAAGCTCTAGAAATAGCAGATACATTAGTAAAATCAGGGTCTATTTCAGTTATCGTAATTGACTCAGTTGCTGCTTTAACTCCAAAAGCTGAAATTGAAGGAGAAATGGGTGATCATCATGTAGGCCTTCAATCAAGACTAATGAGTCAAGCTTTAAGAAAATTGACTGGTTCAATTTCAAATACAAACACAATGATGATTTTCATTAACCAAATAAGAATGAAAATTGGAGTTATGTTTGGAAGTCCTGAAACGACATCAGGTGGAAATGCATTGAAGTTTTATTCATCCGTAAGAATGGACATTAGAAGAATTGGTGCCATCAAAGACAAAGATGAAATTATTGGAAACTCTACAAGAGTGAAAGTAGTTAAAAATAAAGTTGCACCACCATTTAAGGTTGTTGAATTTGACCTGATGTATGGAAAAGGAATTAGTAAAATGGGTGAGTTAGTAGACCTAGGAGCTAAAGCTGATATTATTGAAAAATCAGGAGCATGGTATGCTTATAAAGGTGAGAAGATAGGTCAAGGTAGAGAAAATGCTAAAGTCTATTTAGCTCAAAATCCACAAGTTGCTGCAGAAATTGAAATGGCAATTAGGGAAAAAGCTGGTGTGATTTCAAAGAAAATTGAGGGAAATCCATTAAGTCCTGAAAAAATTGAAAAAGAGAAGAAAGTAGCTGAAAAAGAAGAAGCTGCTAAAGAAGCTACTCCTTCTAAAAAGAATTAGAATTAAAGGTCATCTTTAAATTATAAAAGGCGCTTATTATAAGCGCCTTTGCCCCCTTAGCACTATCTAGACATAGAACAAAAAAGCTGTATTTTAAAAATATGGCAGACAAATCATTAAACGAAATAAGAAGTACGTTTCTTAAATATTTTGAAAAACACGATCATAAGATTGTTGGGTCTAGTAATTTAGTACCAAATAATGATCCAACTTTGATGTTTGCAAATTCTGGAATGGTCCAGTTCAAAAATGTATTTACTGGATTAGAAAAAAGAGATTATCAAAGGGCCACTACTTCACAAAAATGTGTAAGAGCTGGAGGAAAGCATAATGATTTAGAAAATGTAGGTTACACTCCTAGACATCACACTTTTTTTGAGATGTTAGGTAATTTTTCTTTTGGAGATTATTTTAAAGAAAAAGCAATACATTACGCTTGGGATCTAATTACGAAAGATTTTGGAATAGATAAAAACAGACTTTATGTAACTGTTTTTCATGAAGATGATGAAGCATTTAATTTTTGGAAGAAAATAGCGGGTTTTAGCGATGATAGAATAATAAGAATTGCTACATCAGATAATTTTTGGTCAATGGGTGAAACTGGTCCATGTGGCCCTTGTTCTGAAATCTTTTTTGATCATGGTGATCATTTACCTGGAGGATTACCTGGTAGTAAAGATGAGGATGGAGACAGATTTATAGAAATATGGAATTTAGTTTTTATGCAATTTGAACAAGTTACAAAAGATAAAAGAGTTGACCTTCCTAAACCATCTGTTGATACAGGAATGGGACTAGAAAGAATTGCAGCTTTACTTCAAGGAACTCATGATAATTATGAAACTGATCACTTTAAAAAAATAATTAACTCAGCATCTGAAATAGTAAAAGTTAAATCAAATAAATCTAACCTTTCAAGCTTTAGAGTTATAGCTGATCATTTAAGAGCAAGCTCATTTTTAATAGCTGAAGGAGTTTTACCCTCTAATGAGGGAAGAGGATATGTTCTAAGAAGAATTATGAGAAGAGGAATGAGACATTCTCATTTATTAGGATCAAAGGAACCAGTTTTTTATAATTTATTTGACACTCTTAAAAATGAAATGTCTGGAAATTATCCAGAACTTGTAAGAGCTGAGTCTTTAATTAAAGAAACTTTAAAAATGGAAGAAGAGAAATTCTTGGTTCTATTAGATAGAGGTATAAAAATTTTAAATGATGAAATAACTAAAATAGATAAAGTTTTACCTGGAGACGTAGCTTTTAAATTATATGACACATATGGTTTTCCGTTAGATCTTACAGAAGATATTTTAAGGAATAAATCAATGTCAATTGATACTAAAAAGTTTCAATCTTTGATGAAGGAGAGTAGAGAGCTTGCTAAAAAAAATTGGAAAGGCTCAGGTGACTCTGCAGTTGAAGATATTTGGTTTGGTATCAAAGATAAACTAAAGCCAACTGAATTTTTAGGGTACGAAACTAATCAAGCTGAAGGTGTGGTGTTGTCTCTATTAAAAGATAATAAAGAAGTTAGTGAACTACAGAAAAATGATGAGGGAATGATCATATTAAATCAAACCCCATTCTATGGTGAGTCTGGAGGTCAGGTTGGTGATACTGGCAAAATAGTATCAAATGATTTTATTTTTGAAGTAACAGATGTTCAGAAAAAACTAGGAGATTTATTTGTTCATTATGGAAAGGTTAAGAGAGGATCTATAAAATTAAAGGAAAATGTAGAGCTCAAAATTGATGTGGAAAGAAGAGACAACACTCGTGCTTATCACTCTGCAACTCATCTTTTACATGAGTCCTTAAGAAGAGTGCTTGGCACCCATGTAACACAAAAGGGCTCTTTGGTAGAGCCAAGCAGGTTAAGATTTGATTTCAGCCATATGAAACCAATTTTAAATAAGGAAATTGAAAAAATAGAAGAGTTTGTAAATAAAATGGTTTCAAAAAAATCTGAGGTAAAAACCAGATTAATGACACCTGATGAGGCAGTTGAAAACGGAGCTCTAGCATTATTTGGTGAAAAATATGGAGATGAAGTAAGAGTTCTTTCTATGGGAGATGAGGATGGTAAGTATTTTTCAACTGAACTATGCGGTGGAACACATGTTAAGAATACTGGTGATATTGGTAAATTTAAGATTATTAGCCAATCTTCAATTGCTGCAGGAGTAAGAAGAATTGAGGCGTTAAGAGATAAGCAATTAGAAGAATATTTACAAAATAAAGAAAAATTAACAAACCTATCTGCAGAGAAAGATGAGGAAACAAT
>CACECY010000025.1 GCA_902558205.1 uncultured Pelagibacteraceae bacterium
TTTTTTAACCTTTTTTATTTTAATCAATATGATAAATGAATTTATGGCAGATAAATTAATTATTTCTTTTGAAGAATATACAAAAATTGTTGAAAAATTAGCAATACAAATCCACAAAAAATATAAACCAACTGTATTAATTGGAATTATGCGAGGTGCTGCCCCAATTATTGATATTTTGTCCAGAATTTTAAAACTTCCGATAGCTTATATAGTAATACAGAGCTATTCGGGCAAAGGTATGGAAGATAAGCAGGGAAAGTTAATGTTTGCACGAGAAATAAGCTCTTTGGCAGATGAGAAAGATTTTAATAAAGTTTTACTTATTGATGATTTATCTGACACAGGATTGACATTAAATAAAAGTATTGAGTGGCTTAAAAATTATGGCCCTACAAAAAATTATATTAATGAAGTTAAAACGGCTTGTTTGTGGAAAAAAAAATCATCAACCTTTGAACCAGATTTTTGTCCAGTAAAATTAGATTCTGATCCTTGGATTGTTCAGCCAACTGAACACTACGAAGAATTAAATATAGAGGAAATAATAAAGAGGAATTAACAGGGCTAGCTATAATAGCTAGCCCTATAAATATTTTTTATGCGACCGCAAAACTGATCACACTTAAGATTGCAATCACCCATATTGCTGGAGAAGTACTTGAGAACTTTCCAGTAAATATTTTTATTAATGCATATGAAACAAAAGCTAATGCAATTCCATTGCTAATACTGTAAGTTAATGGCATTGCTATCATTGCAAGAATTGCTGGAGCCGACTCAGAAATATCATTCCATTCTATATCAGTAATATTTCTAATAAATAAAACTGATACAAAAAGTAAAGCTGCACCATCAATTTGTTTTGGTAAAGATGTTGCTAGAGGAGCAAAAAATATACATGCTAAAAAAAGCAATCCAATTACAAGTGATGTCATCCCAGTTTTTCCACCAGCTTTTACACCAGCACCAGATTCAACATAACTAGTAACTGTAGTTGTTCCCATCATTGCACCTGCAACAGTTCCAACACTATCTGATAACATCGCTTTATTAATGTCTTGCACTTTACCATTTTTATCAACTTTTCCAGCAACGTTAGCAACTGAAGTTAAAGTTCCAGCTGTATCAAAAAAATCAATAAATAATAATGTAAATATCACAGTAGACATTCCTGCAGTCATCGCAGCGGAAAGGTCAAAATCGAATAAATAAGTCATTGGCGGAGGTGAACTTACAATTCCATTAAATTTTGCAAGACCAGCTGCCCAAGCAATAATACTAAATGCTAATATACCAATAATAATATTCCCTTTCACTTTCATTTTATCTAAAACAATTATCGCTATAAATGTTGCACAACCTAGAAGAACAATTGGATCACTAAGATTACCAAGCTGAACAAGCGTTACAGGATTGTCAACTACAACTTCCATAATTTGGAGTCCAATTATTGCTAAAAATAATCCTATTCCAGCTCCAATACCTAGTTTTAAACTTTTTGGAATTGAATTGATTAACCAAGCTCTTATTGGAGTAAGAGATATTATTAAGAATAATACACCTGCTACAAGAACAGCGCCTAATGCTTCTTGTGGCGTATATCCCATTCCGGCACAAACTCCAAAAGCAACAAAGGCATTAATACCCATTCCAGGAGCAAGACCAATTGGCCATGTTTTTCCATAAAAAGCCATAATAAAACATGCTAAAGCTGTCGCTAAAATTGTTGCTGTATATACGGCTCCAAAATCAAAAAAGCCTTTTTCTGGTCCAGCAAATTCACCAGATAAAATAAATGGATTTAAAAACATAATGTAGGCCATTGTTAAGAATGTAGTTACACCAGCGATTACCTCTGTTTTAAAATCTGTTTTGTGTTTTTTATAATTAAAATAATTATCGAGCATTATTCCTCCTAGTTGATTGATAATTATTAGATTCTTTTAAAAGATACTCTTTTTAATTAAAGGTTATTCACATAATTCAACTTATAAGTTTATATTTATGCCATATTTATATGAGTATTATTATTAATGAAAAAAAATTACTTAATATCTATTTTAATTCTTTCCTTATTTGTATTTTCTGGATGTCAGACAGTAAAAAATAAAACTGATCAAATTGTTGAAAAAGAAAATCAAAAATTAAGTAAATATATTGGAAAATCTTCAAATGAATTAAGATTAAACCTAGGTGAGCCAGATGAGGATTATAAAAATGAAAAAGGTAATCTAGAGCTAGTATATAAAACTAAAAAATATGGAATTCCTTGTGAGAGGAGATTTGAATTAAATTTAAATTCTGTTGTTATAGGATTTGTTTCAAATGGATGTTTTTAAATCACTTGCGGAGAAATAATCTCCGCAAGTAAGGTTATTTACTTATTTTATTTCTATAAGTTTTTTCTTTTTATGCTCTGGTATAATTCTTTCGCAAGAAATAGTTAAAAGACCATCTTTAAGCTTAGCATCACCAACTTTCACATCGTCTGCTATCGTGAATGATCTAGCAAATTGTCTTTGAGAAATTCCTTTGTGAATTATTTCATCTTCAGAGTTTTTATTCTCAGATTTATTAACTTGTTTTGTTCTTACGGTTAATAAATTATCCTCAAACTCAACTTCAACATCATCTTTAGAAAAACCAGCTAACGCTACCTCAATGGCATAGTTATCTTTACCTGTTTTTCTAATATTATATGGCGGGTAGTTTGATTGCATTGTTAAATGCCCATTACCCAACATGTTTTCAAATTGATCAAACATATCATCAAAACCAATTGAAAAGGGTCTCAGTGAGTTAAATATAGATAGATCCTTACTTGTCATAATATCCTCCTTTGTTAAGCAAGTTTATATTTGCATGCCCCATAAGGCGACATGTAGTTTTTATTTAGTAATTGATTTTATATTTTCAAGAGCACAAAATTAAATTTTTTTGGATATTTTTAGAGCAAAAGCATAATCTAAAGCAATTTCCTCAATTGCTCCATCACGACCTGACTTTCCACCATGACCTGCATTCATTTCAGTTTTTAAAAGAAGCAAATTATTATCCGTTTTGTAGTCTCTTAATTTTGCAGTAAATTTTGCTGGCTCATCAAAAAGAACTCTATTATCACTTAAGCTTGTAGTAATCAAAATATTTGGATAGTCCATTTTTTTTATATTATTATAAGGAGCATAAGAGTAAATATAGTCAAAATGATCTTTGTTATCTTTTGCATTTCCAAATTCATCAAATTCACCAACAGTTAAAGGTAAAGAATGATCCAGATTTGTTGTTAAAGAATCTACAAAGGGAACAGCCATAATAATTCCCAAAAATAATTCGGGAGATTGATTTATCACTGCGCCCATCAATAATCCTCCAGCAGAACCTCCCATTCCTATTATTTTTCCTTTAGATGAATATTTGTTTTCAATTAAATATTTTGCAGCATGAATATAATCTTCAAATGTATTTTTTTTATTAGTTAGTTTTCCTTCTTTCCACCACTTCATTCCTTTTTCCATACCACCTCTAATATGTGCGGTAGCCCAGATTATATCCCTATCTATCAAGCTTAACTTTGCTGATGAAAAATTAGGACTCATTGAATGTCCATAAGAACCATAACCATAAAGCAATAAATTAGCTGAACCATCAATGTTTGTTTTCTTATGTCGAGTTATTGTAAGAGGAACTAATCTTCCGTCGTGTGACTTATACTCAATCCTCTCAACTATATAATCATCAGGATTATGTCCAGATGGAATTTCTTGTTCTTTTATTAATTTTTTTGATTTGTTAGCTAAATTATATAAATAAACTCTGGAAGGAGTTTTTGGCGAGGAATATCCCAAATATATTTCATCAGTATTTCTGTCTCTTTGAATTAACGTAACTCCTGGCACATAAACTGTTTCATCAGAAAAAACTAATTCTTCTTCAATATTTGTGGAGATATTTTTAACAAATAGCTTATCTAAAGCATTAGATGTTTCGCTACGAATAATCCAATTTTTCAAAAATGTAAGTCCTCCAATTAAAACCTCATCTTTAGGTGCTATAAATGTTTTCCAATCTTTTTTTTCTAAAGACTCACAAATATCAATTTTAAAGTCCTCAGCATTTTTGTTTGTATGATTATAAAATTTACCATCCCATGAGCTAACAGAGTAAAGAACACCTCTTTCTCTTTTCATAATAAGTTTAGGAGATGGAGTTATTTCATTTGATTTAAAATAATATTGTTCAGATGTATTATGGTCAGAGGTATTTATAAAATAATACTTTTCATCTGAACTTATTCCGATGCTAACCGTAAAAGCTTCACTTTTTTCCTCAAATATTAACTCATCTTCATCGTTAAAATTTCCTATTTTGTGTCTATAGATTTTTCTTGCCCTGTGATTTTCATCAAGTTTTGAGTAAAATATATATTTATCATCTAAGCTGAAGGTAATTCCTCCAGATGTTTCGGTAATTTCTTTTGAAATAATTTTGTTAGATTTTATATCTCTTATATAAATTGTATAATATTCAGAACCTTTGGTATCTAAAGAGAAACCAAGATATTTATCATTATTACTTACTTCTAAGTCACCAACACCAAAATACTTGGTTTTAAGTTTCTCTTTCTCTTTATCTCCATTCCATACTTCCTCAATATTTTTTGAGCCAATTTTTTTTCTAAGTTTTATTGAGTAATTTCCTTTTACTGTTGTTTTTGTCCAATATTCATAGGTATGATCTTTGTATGCTAAAGACTCATCATCTAATTTTATTCTGCCCTTAATTTCATTAAATAATTTTTTTTGAATATCTTTTGTATCTTTTAAATTATGTTCTGTATAAGCATTTTCATTTTCGAGATATTTTTTTACTTCAGGGTCTAATTTAGAATTATCTTTTAAGACCTCTAAAATATTATTTTGATGTATCCAGCTATAATTATCTTCCCACTCTATATTGTGACAAGATTTAATCTCTAGTTTTTTTTGGAGTTGTGGTACTTTCATTTTACAGGAAATATATGAATATTATAATTTATACACTTATTATTTTAATAATTTTATATTTTTTATTAAAGTGGTGGTCCAGCATTTCCCCTAAAAAAATGTCAAAAAGTGTTAGATTAATTACAATCTTTTTGTTGGTAATTTTTGCAGTTTTATTTGCTGTAGGTGGAAAATTTTTACTTACACTACCTTTAACTTTAGCAAGTCTAGCATTGATAAAATTGAAAGGATTATCATTGATCCAATTAATTTCATTATATCGTCTTATTCAAACACTTAGAAATACTGGAAGATTTTCTTTTAACTCTTCCCAAAATAATAATTCAAGCAATTTATCAGTTTCTGAGGCATATAAAATTTTAAATTTAGACATTAGTAAAAAACCAACTAAAGAATTAGTCAACCAAGCTTATCAAAAAATCCAAAAAAAAATACATCCAGATGTATCTCCAGAAACCACAAGATTGTCAGCAATTGTTAATGAGGCAAAAGAAATTGTTTTAAAAGATATTTCTTAATTAATTATTGAAACAAATTTATCGTAAATTTTTTCAGGATTAATTTTATCTTTTCCAAGTGTATTATGTTTAACAGTAGTTTCTCCATCTGGTATTATAGGATACATATTTGAACTATAGGATCCATAAATTAAAGGAGTATCTGCCATTAAAGTAATTGTCTTTACACCTAGCGCTGCGGAAAGGTGTGCAAATCCAGTATCATTACATATAGAAATGTTGCAATTTTTTATTATCGGTAAAGTTTCTGTAATAGTTAAATTGTCTAATGGATAACATCTATTTTTAAATTTTGAATTATATATTTCACTTAAAATTTTCTGCTCTTCCTCATTTTTACCAGTAGCTAAAAAAAATTTACATTTATTTTTATTTTCAATTTTTTCCATGACTTTAATAAATGTATTAGACGGAATTCTTTTTGTAGGACCTGAACCACCTATACCAAGTAAAATATTTATTTCATCATTACTAATT
>CACECY010000026.1 GCA_902558205.1 uncultured Pelagibacteraceae bacterium
GAAGTAAATAATAGGAAAGATGATTTCAATGAAATTTATGATGAGTTTTTAACTCAGAAAGCTCAGGAACAATCAAGTAGATGTTCGCAGTGTGGAGTTCCATTTTGTCAGGTTCATTGTCCACTGAGCAATAATATTCCTGATTGGTTAAAACTTACTGCCGAGGGAAGATTAAAAGAAGCCTATGAGTTGTCTCAAAGTACTAACAATATGCCTGAAGTATGTGGAAGAATATGCCCTCAAGATAGATTATGTGAAGGTAATTGTGTCATAGAACAATCAGGCCATGGAACAGTAACAATTGGTTCTATGGAAAAATATATTACTGATAATGCTTGGGAACAAGGTTGGGTTAAACCAATATCAGTCAAATCCGAGAAAGATCAGAGTGTTGGAATTATAGGAGCAGGCCCAGCAGGCTTAGCAGCAGCAGAGCAGTTGAGAAAAGATGGATATAAGATCACTGTTTATGACCGTTATGATAGAGCCGGAGGGCTTTTGATCTATGGAATACCAAATTTTAAATTAGAAAAACATGTGGTCGAAAGAAGAACTAAACTTTTAAAAGATGGTGGTATTGAATTTATTCAAAATTTTGAAGTAGGCAAAGATGCAACTTTAGATCAATTAAGGAAAAAACATGATACAATTCTAATAGCAACTGGTGTTTACAAACCAAGAGAAGTTAATTTACCAGGAAATGATTTAGATAATATTTTTCCTGCAATGGAATTTTTAACGGCTTCAAATAAAAAAGGGTTGGGGGATAAAGTTGAGCTATTTGATAGAGGAGTTTTAAATGCTGAAGGAAAAGATGTTGTTGTAATTGGAGGGGGTGATACTGCAATGGATTGTGTGAGAACATCTGTTAGACAAAAAGCAAAATCAGTAAAATGTTTATATAGAAGAGACAAAGAGAATATGCCAGGTTCATCAAGAGAGGTTGCAAATGCAGAAGAAGAAGGTGTAGAATTTGTTTGGTTATCTAGCCCAAAAGAATTTAAAGGAAAAAACAGAATTGAAAACTTAGTTGTTGATCAGATTCAACTAGGTGAACCTGATGATTCAGGCAGAAGAAGACCCGAAATAAAAGAAGGTTCTAAATTTGAGATTAAAGCAGATATGGTTATTAAAGCACTTGGTTTTGATCCAGAAGATTTACCAAATTTGTTCGACTCTAAAGAACTTCAAGTTACTAAGTGGGGAACTATTAAAACTGATTTTGAAACTATGGAAACAAATTTAAAAGGAGTATTTGCTGCTGGTGATATTGTGAGAGGTGCTTCACTTGTTGTGTGGGCTATTAAAGATGGAAGAGATGCGGCTGTTGCAATAAAAAGTTATCTGCAGAAATTAGAAATCAAAAAAACAAAAGTTGCTTAATGAAAAATTATAAAAAAAATCTTGAACTTCTTACAAAAAACCATGTTTATTCTAAGGAAATGGAGCATGATGCATGCGGAGTTGGAGTTATAGTTTCCACAGAAGGTAAAAAATCCAGAGAAATTGTGCAGTATGGAATTGAAGCATTAAAAGCTGTTTGGCACAGAGGAGCTGTAGATGCAGACGGAAAAACGGGGGATGGAGCAGGAATTCACGTTGAAATACCAAAAGATTTTTTCATAGAGAAAATTGAAGTTACTGGACATGACTACGATAATGCAGAGATATGTGTTGGTATGATTTTTTTACCTAGAAATGATTATTCAGCACAAGAGAGTTGTAAAACAATTGTAGAGAGTGAATTAACTAAGAATAATTTTAGTATTTATGGATGGAGACAAGTTCCAGTCAATCCAAAAATTTTAGGTCAAAAAGCTCTTCAAACTATGCCAGAAATCATTCAGGTGTTATTTAAGTCGAATGATAATAATTTACTTGATAAAAATTTGGAAAGAAAAATTTATGAAACAAGAAAGAAAATTGAAAACAAAGCCTTTCAATTATCTTTAAATAATTTTTATATTTGCTCTATTAGCTCTAAGTCAATTATTTACAAAGGATTATATCTTGCTGAAGCAATTTCAGATTTTTATTTAGATTTGAAGGATGACAGGTTTATATCTAGATATGCTATTTTTCACCAAAGATTTTCTACTAACACTGCTCCTAGTTGGAGTCTAGCTCAGCCATTCAGAGCTATTGCTCATAATGGTGAAATTAATACGTATAAGGGTAATAAAAATTGGATGAAAGTTCATGAGCAAGAAATGAGCAGTCCTTTATTCGATAATGTTGAAAATTTAAAACCTGTTATACAAAAAGGTGTTTCAGATTCAGCAGCCCTAGATAATGTGTTTGAACTTTTGAATAAATCAGGACAACCAGCTCCATTAGCAAAATTAATGTTAGTGCCAGACGCTTGGTCAAAAAAAAACAAAACGTTACCAAAAAATCATCAACAACTATTTAATTTTTTAAATAGCACAATGGAACCGTGGGATGGGCCTGCAGCAATTGCAGCTACTGATAATGAATGGGTTATAGCAGCAAATGATAGAAATGGTTTAAGACCTTTAAGATACGCAATTACAAAAGATAAGATGTTATTTGC
Source organism: uncultured Pelagibacteraceae bacterium (assembly GCA_902558205.1). GTDB lineage: Bacteria > Pseudomonadota > Alphaproteobacteria > Pelagibacterales > Pelagibacteraceae > Pelagibacter. Next base: position 2,555 of record CACECY010000026.1, read on the forward strand.
AGGATCCGAAACTGGCATGATTGAATTAAATGAAAAAAAAATTTTATCTAAAGGTAGATTAGGACCAGGAGAGATTTTAGGTGTAAGAATTGAAAAAGGTAAATTTTTTTCTAATACTCAAATTAAAGATTATCTAGCAAAAGAATTCAAACATTTTGATTCTCAAATAATAGATTTGGATGAAAAAATGACTATTGCGGATGAAAAAAATATTTTTAGCGGGGAAGATCTTAGAAAGAGACAGTATACTTTTGGCATAAGTCTAGAAGATTTAGAGCTTATATTGCATCCAATGGCGGAGGATGCAAAAGAAGCAACTGGCTCGATGGGCGATGATACTCCTCTTGCGGTATTATCTGACAAATATAGACCGCTTTATCATTTTTTTAGACAAAACTTTAGTCAAGTAACAAACCCACCTATTGATTCACTTAGAGAAAATAAAGTGATGAGTCTTAAGACACGCTTTGGAAATTTAGGCAATATTTTAGATTTTGATACTTTAACAAAAGAAAATATATACGTTTTAAATAGTCCCATTCTATCAAATTCACAATTTGAAAAATTTATAAATTTCTTTGGAAAAAATTCTGTGATGATTGATTGTAGTTTTTCAAAAGATGAAAATTTATCTGATGCAATAGAAAGAATTCAAACAGAGGCAGAGATAGCTGTAAGGCAGGGAATAACACAATTAATTCTTAGTGACAAACAAATATCAGAACAAAAACTACCAATACCAATGCTTTTATGTGTTGGATCTATTAACACTTTTTTAATTCAAAAAAAATTAAGAGGATATGTATCTATAAACGTTCAATCGGGAGAAGCTTTGGATACTCATTCATTTGCTACACTCATAGGAGTTGGCGCTACAACTGTTAACCCTTATCTAGCTTTTGATAGCTTACATCAGAGATTTGTAAAAAAACTATTTGGTCAATTTAGTTTTGATGATTGTGTTGATAGGTATATCAAATCAGTAAATGCTGGTCTTCTAAAAATTATGTCAAAGATGGGCATATCAGTGTTGAGCTCATATAGAGGTGGCTGTAATTTTGAAACTGTAGGATTAAGCAGATCAATAGTTGATGATTATTTTCCTGGAGTAACTTCAAAAATTTCTGGCATTGGTTTAACTGGAATAGAAAAGAAAATTAGAGAAATTCATAAAGAAGCTTTTGAAAGTTCAGAAACAATTCTTCCAATAGGAGGTATTTATAGATACAGAAAGAATGGAGAGACTCATCAATATCAGGGGAAATTAATTCATTTACTACAAAGTGCAGTAGGGTCAAACTCATATGAGGCATATAAGAAATATGCTGAGGGTGTTTATAATTTACCTCCCATAAACTTGAGAGACTTAATAGATTTCAGAAAAAAGAAATTAGGCCCATCAATAGATTTAAACGAAGTTGAGCCAATTCAAAAAATTTTAAAAAGATTTGGAAGTGGAAGTATGTCTCATGGAGCATTATCTAAAGAAGCTCACGAAACATTAGCAATTGGCATGAATAGAATTAAAGGTGCATCTTGCAGTGGAGAAGGTGGAGAAAATGAAGAGAGATTTAAAGTTATGGAAAGTGGAGATAGTGCAAACTCAAGAGTTAAACAAATTGCCTCCGCAAGGTTTGGGGTTACAATTAATTACTTAAATAATTGTAATGAAATTGAAATTAAAATTGCTCAAGGCGCGAAACCTGGGGAGGGAGGTCAACTACCTGGTTTTAAGGTTACGGATGAAATTGCAAAATTAAGACATTCAACACCCGGTGTAACCTTGATATCTCCACCTCCTCATCACGATATCTATTCAATAGAAGATCTGGCTCAATTGATTTATGATTTAAAACAAATTAATCCAAAAGCCCGAATAGGAGTTAAATTAGTTGCATCATCTGGAGTTGGAACAATTGCTGCAGGAGTAGCTAAAGCAGAAGCTGATATAATATTGATTTCTGGACACAATGGAGGAACTGGAGCCACTCCACAAACAAGCGTTAAGTACGTTGGTATACCTTGGGAGATGGGTCTCACGGAAGCAAATCAGGTCTTAACCTTAAATAATCTTAGACATAAAGTTACTTTGCGAACCGATGGTGGCATCAAAACTGGTAGAGATGTTGTAATTGCTGCAATGATGGGTGCAGAAGAATATGGTGTTGCAACAACAGCTTTGGTAGCAATGGGCTGCATAATGGTAAGACAATGTCATTCAAATACATGTCCAGTTGGAGTGTGTACTCAGGATGAAAAATTGAGAGAAAAATTTATAGGTACACCAGATAAAGTAGTTAATCTATTTACTTTTATCGCTTCTGAGGTAAGAGAAATACTAGCGGAACTAGGTTTTAAATCACTAAACGAAGTAATTGGCAGAACAGATTTGTTGATGCAAGTAAATAAAGCTTCCCCGAATTTAGATGATTTAGATTTAAATCCATTATTTGTTCAAGCAGATCCAGGAGACAACAAAA
>CACECY010000027.1 GCA_902558205.1 uncultured Pelagibacteraceae bacterium
ACAGCAACTTACGCGGTTGGTGCAGTAGGTTTGGGTGCAACTGTTTGGCCTATGATAGATCAAATGAATCCAGATGCTTCAGTAAAGGCTTTAGCTAGTACAGAGGTTGATGTTAGTGCAGTTAATCCTGGGAAAACAATTACTGTCCTATGGAGAGGTAAGCCAGTTTTTATAAGAAGAAGAACAGCAGATGAAATTGCAGAAGCAAAATCAGTTAAACTTGAAAATTTAAAACATCCTGAAAAAGATGAAGATCGGGCTAAAAATCCTGAATGGTTGGTAATGTTAGGTGTCTGTACTCATTTAGGATGTGTTCCTTTAGACCAAAAGGGTGATTACAATGGTTGGTTTTGTCCATGTCATGGATCACATTATGATACATCAGGAAGAATTAGAAAAGGTCCAGCACCAACAAACATGGAAATTCCAAAATATGAATTTGTGGATGCAACTACAATTAAAATCGGATAATTATTATGAGTGATCATGAATACACACCAAAGTCTAACTTAGGTAAATGGTTTAACGATCGATTACCATTATTATCTTTAGCTAATCATTTGACCGATTATCCCACTCCTAAAAACTTAAATTATTGGTGGACATTTGGCGGAATATTAACTTTTTGTTTAATCACTCAAATTGTTACAGGACTAACTTTAGCTATGCATTATATTGCTCACGCCGATATGGCATTTGATAGTGTTGAGCATATTATGAGAGATGTTAACTATGGTTGGTTGATAAGATATATCCATGCTAACGGTGCCTCGATGTTTTTTCTAGCAGTCTATATTCATATTTTTAGGTCTTTATTCTATGGTTCTTATAAAGCTCCAAGAGAAATTATATGGATCATAGGAATTATTATTTATCTTCTGATGATGGCAGCAGCATTTATGGGTTATGTTTTGCCATGGGGACAAATGAGTTTTTGGGGAGCAACAGTAATCACAAATTTATTTAGCGCAATCCCTTTGGTTGGAGAAGGAATTGTAACTTGGTTATGGGGTGGTTATTCAGTTGATAATCCAACTTTGACAAGATTTTTTACATTACACTACTTAATTCCATTTTTGATTTTAGGATTAGTTGTTTTACATATTTGGGCCTTACATGTCCCTGGAAATAATAATCCAGTTGGAATTGATATAAAAAAACCATCAAAAGACACTGTACCATTCCACCCTTACATTGTGATTAAAGATGGATTTGCATTATTAATGTTTATGATAGTTTTCGCTTTTTTTGTTTTTTACACACCAAATATATTAGGGCATGCAGATAATTACATTGAAGCTGATCCTCTAGTAACTCCCGCTCATATAGTACCAGAATGGTATTTATTACCATTTTATGCAATTTTAAGATCTGTACCTGATAAACTTTTAGGAGTAGTAGCAATGTTATCAGCTATCTTAATTTTAGCAGCACTGCCATGGTTAGATACTTCGAAAATTAGATCTGCAGTGTTTAGACCACTCTATAAACAGTTCTATTGGATTTTAGTAGCTGATGTTCTTATTCTAGGTTATGTCGGTGCTATGCCTGCAGAGGGACTGTACTTATTGATAGCTAGAGTAGCAACAGCTTATTACTTCTTACACTTTTTAGTAATATTACCAGTCTTAGGTTTTAAAGAAAAAACTTTACCAATTCCATTAAGTATTACAGAGCCAGTTTTAGGTGGTTCAGCAAATATGGCTGCCGCTAGAAATAGAGAGAGCTTAAAAAACTAAAGTGAAAAATTTATTTAAAATTTTATTAGTTTTATTATTTACATTGAATTTCACTCTATTGAAGTCTGCTGAGAAAGTTGAATATTTAAAAACTGATTGGAGTTTCAAAGGGTTATTTGGAAAGTTTGATAGAGGTGCACTACAAAGGGGTTACCAAGTTTATACTGAAGTGTGTGCATCATGTCATTCAATGAAATATTTAAGTTATAGAAACTTGGCTGAAAAGGGTGGGCCAGAGTTTACTGAGCTAGAGGCAAAAGCAATTGCAGCTTCTTTTGAGGTTACAGATGGACCAAATACAGATGGAGAAATGTTTACAAGACCTGCAAAATTATCTGATAAATTTGTAATGCCGTACGAAAATGTTGAAGCAGCAAAAGCTGCCAATGGTGGAGCCTATCCACCAGATATGTCTGTTTTAATCAAAGCAAGAGGTGGTGGAGCAGATTATATATATTCTTTACTACAGGGTTATGATGAACCACCTGTAGGAATTACTTTAGATGATGGAGTTTATTATAATAAATACATGTATGGAAATAAAATAAAAATGTCTGCACCTTTATCTGATGGAATCGTTGAGTATTCAGATGGAACACAGGCCTCTGTACAACAGATGTCTAAAGATGTAACAACTTTTTTAATGTGGGCTGCAGAACCTCATTTAGAAGCACGTCATCAAATGGGTTTTAAAGCAATTGTATACTTAATTATTTTGACCGTATTAGTGTATTTCAGTATGAAAAAAATATGGTCACGTGTTGAAACGGAAGTTTAATACATCACCATCTTTAACTATATAGTCTTTACCTTCAAGCCTCATTTTCCCATTAGTTTTAGAATTAATCCATCCATCATTTTCAATAAAATCCTTATAAGATATTGTCTCAGCTCTAATAAACCCTTTTTCAAAATCAGTGTGAATCTCACCAGCTGCTTTTGGTGCAGTACAATTTTTTTCTATAGTCCAGGCTCTTGTTTCTTCTGGACCAGAGGTAAAGTAAGTTTCAAGTTCTAAAATTTTATAACCTTTTTGTATTAATAGATCCAAACCTGTTTGATTTAAACCAATCATTTCCATATAATTTTTGCGTTCATCTTTATCTAACTCATTAATTTGGTTTTCTATGTCTGCAGATACAATTAGAGTATTTTCTTCACCAAATTTACTAATAAAATTTTTTGTAAATTCATTTCCATTTTTAATGCTTTGTTCATCAACATTACAAACATAAATTTTTGGTTTTATTGATAACAAACCACTTTGATTTAAAGTTTTTCTATCAAATTGTTCTTTTAAAATTGATATATCTTTATTATTATCAATACAATCTAGAGCAATCTCTAAAATTTTTAATTGATCTTCATCAACATTTTTTTTATTGCTTTTTTCAAGCCTTTTTTGGATAGACTCTAAATCTGCCAGCATCATTTCCGTTTCAATTATTTCTAAATCTCTTATCGGATCTACTGTGGGATTAACGTTTTGAATATCATCTGAGTCAAAACACCTGATCATGTGTATTATAGCATCAACTTCTCTGATATGAGATAAAAATTTGTTTCCTAATCCTTCTCCTTTAGATGCTCCTTTAACTAGTCCGGCTATGTCAACGAAAGATATAGTAGTATTAATTATCTTTTTTGATTTTGATATATGCGCTAGATTATTTAATCTTTCATCTGGAACTGGTACCATACCAATATTTGGATCTATTGTACAAAATGGAAAATTTGCAGCTTGTGCTTTGCTTGAGTCTGTTAATGCATTGAAAAGAGTTGACTTGCCGACATTTGGCAAACCTACTATTCCACATTTGAAACTCATTTTTTATTATTTACAGTGCTAGAAAATAAATCTAATTTTTTTTTAATCAAATCACTAATAGATTCAGTTATATTTTCAGATATTTTATCAATACTAACTAGTTCATCTTCATCAAAATTTTGAAGAACGTAATCGCCAACTTCAATTGGTTTTTTTGGTTTACCAATTCCAATTCTCACTCTTGAATAATCTTTTCCTATAAATTTATCAATAGACGCAATTCCATTATGACCAGCACTAGAGCCACCGAATTTTGCTTTAATCTTTCCTAATTCAACATCTAAATCATCATGAAATACAATTACATCTTTAGCATCAAATTTAAAATATTCTAGAAGCTCTCTTATACAGATTCCAGAATTGTTCATAAATGTTAGGGGTTTTATTGCATAAATTTTTTCACCCTCAATATTACCTGTGGTTAGCAAACCTTTAAATTTAGGTTTTTGTTTTGATAAGCTAAATTTTTTATTTATTGCATCAATTATTTTAAAACCTACATTATGTCTATTATTTTCACTGTCTGGTGTGGGGTTGCCAAGACCTACAAGTAAAAGCATAATTTTTTATTGGAATTTAAATTTCAGTTTAATTTATTATTTTTTGGTTTCAGTAGCTTTTTTATCAGCAGGCTTTTTGTCATCACCCTCTTTTTTTTCACCTTCAACTGCAGGTTTTTCTCCATCTGTAGCAGCAGCTTCCGCAGCTTCTGCTCCCTCTGCACCTTCTGTTGCTTCAACCTCAGCTGGTTTTTCAGGCTCTTTCATGACTGTAGGAGCAGCCAGAGTAGCAATAACGAAATCTCTACCTTGAATAGTTGGAACCACATCAGTATCTAATTTTATAGATGAAATTTTAAAGCTTTCTCCAATATCTACATTATCAAGATCTATTGTTAATTTTTCAGGAATTTTTTCACTTGGACATTTAAGTTCAACTTTTCTTCTAACTATATTTAATACGCCACCTCTTTTAAGACCAGGTGATTTATCGTGATTAATAAATTCTACAGGCACTTCAATTCTAATTTTTACACCTGGCACTATTCTTAAAAAATCAACATGAATTGGTTCGTCAGTCAAAACATCATAAACTACTTCTCTTGGTAGCACATTTTGATCTTTGCCGTTTACCTTAAGAGTAACTATGTTTGATAAAAAGTTTTCTTTTTCTATACTTTGCTTTAATAATTTTTTTGAAATAGAGACTTTTTCATTTTTTTCTTTTCCACCATAAATTATAGCTGGGACATTTCCACTATCTCTTATAGCGCTTAGTTCACC
>CACECY010000028.1 GCA_902558205.1 uncultured Pelagibacteraceae bacterium
TGGTTTTAATTTAGATCTTAAAGATATGGTTTCTAGAGAGATAATTGATGATAAGATTTTATATATAGTCAAATCCTCGACCGAAAAAAAAATAGTACCTAATTTTCTTATTGAAAAAAACGATAATCCTGAAAATATTAGAGATCTTTTAAATGGATTAAAACTTATTGGGGATTTTATGGAAAAAACAATTTTAAAACCGAATAATGTGAATTATCCCACTAGCAGAAATCAATTTATAAACTCTTTAAGTTAATTAAATCAAAATTTTATCTAATCTATCAGCATAATAAGTTACAATTGCATTTGCACCAGCTCTTTTAAAAGAAACTAAGCTTTCATATATAGCGTCTTTATTAATCAATTTTTTTGCTATGGCTGTCTCAATTAAACTATATTCTCCTGATACTTGGTAAGCAAAAACAGGCAATTTAAATTTATCTTTAATAGACTTTATTACATCTAAATAAGGCATACCTGGTTTAACCATCACCATGTCAGCACCCTCTTTAATATCCAATGCTACTTCTCTTAATGCTTCATTAGAATTTCTATAATCCATCTGGTAAGTTTTTTTATTTCCTTTTAATGAACTCTTAGACCCAACTGCATCCCTAAACGGACCATAAAAACTTGAGGCATATTTTGCTGCGTAGGATAATATTTGTACGTTATGGAATTTATTTTTATCTAAAGCTTTTCTAATTCTACCAATTCTACCATCCATCATGTCTGATGGTGCAATAACATCGCAACCCATTTCTGCTTGAAGTAAAGATTGATTAATCAAAACCTCAATAGTCTCATCATTAAGAATAGTATTTGATCTCAATAAACCATCATGACCGTGTGTAGTATAAGGATCTAAAGCCACATCACACATTATTCCTATTTGATTTTTATATCTTTTTTTAATTTCTTGAATTCCTCTACAAACTAAATTTTTTTCGTTAAGTGATTCTGTGCCTAATTCATCCTTTAGGGAATTTTTTGTCTTAGGAAAAAGAGCAACCATTGGTATCTTTTTTCTAATAGCTCTATCTATAATTTGGCTTAATCTATTGATAGTATATCTATATACTCCTGGCATAGAAGAGATCAGTTGTCTTTTATTTGAGCCTTCTATTAAAAAAATAGGTAATATAAAGTCGTTTGGGCTTAAAGAGTTTTCTTGAATCAGTCTTCTAGACCAAGACTCTTTTCTACTTCTTCTGAGTCTTAATGCAGGAAATTTACCTATAATCATGTTTAAATATATTTAATTAATGCGACAAATGTAATATACAAATATATCTTAAATAGAATAATAAACAACTATGGGGAACAAAAAGATATAAATGAATTTAAATTTTAACGATTTTCAAAAACAAAATATAGTTTTTGATATAAATGAATTACAAAAAGCCTATAAGGAAATTTTAGAGATAAAAGACTTTAGTGGACCTGAAGGTATAACAAATTTTGGGGCAATTTCTTTAACACAAATACCAGGTGACCCAGATTCTATCAAAGGCCATAAAGCTAGAGGTGTGTTTTGGACAAAACCAAATTCATCTGGAAATGAGGAAATCAGGGATGAAAAAATTGATGAGTCTGCATATTCAGAATTTATAGATGAATTCAAAAATACATATTTTAAAGAAGTATTTGATGTTCTTTCGGCAAAATACAAGCTCGGACGAGTAAGAATTTTGTTAAAACAACCAAGATCAACATTGAGTTGGCATCGAGATCCTGAACCAAGACTACATATACCAATAATTACTAACCCAGGATGTCATATGGTAATCGACAATGTAGCTAAGCACATGCCTGCTGATGGTTCAGTTTGGATTACTAATAACACCAAATATCACAATGCATTTAATGGTGGAGAAGAAAATAGAATACATTTGGTTGCTTGTGTTTTAGATTATAAATTTAATTAATTTGAAAAAAATTTTTATTTCATCAGACCACGCAGGATTTAGACTAAAAGAGACAATTAAATCTTACTTAACAAAAAATAATAAAGATTTTGAGGATTTGGGCCCTTATAACAATGCAAGAGTTGATTACCCGGATTTTGCCCACAAAGTAGCTAGAAAAGTGAGAAATAATAAAAATAATATTGGTATTTTAGTATGTGGTTCAGGCATGGGAATGAACATTGCGGCGAATAGACATAAAAATATTCGTGCTGCACAGTGTTTTAACTTAAAATCAACCAAATTATCAAGATTGCATAATGATGCAAATATCATTACATTAGGATCAAGATTGTTGACCAAAAAAACTGCTTTAAGCTGCATTAGTGTTTTTTTGAATACTAAATTTGAAGGAGGAAGACATTCTAGAAGAATAAAAAAAATTTAAATTTTATGTCAAGTGAGAGAAATTATATAAACGACAACTACAAAAGTTTTTTTGAAGATAGTTTATCTAAAAAAGATCCGGATCTTTATAAAGCTATTAAGGAAGAATTAATTAGACAACAACAACATATTGAACTTATTGCATCAGAAAATATTGTTTCACAAGCTGTTTTGGAAGCGCAAGGATCAGTTTTAACTAACAAATATGCAGAAGGTTATCCTGGTAAAAGATATTATAATGGATGTGATCATGTTGATGTTGCAGAAAATCTTGCAATCGAAAGATTAAAAAAATTATTTAACTGTAAATTTGCAAATGCTCAACCTCACTCTGGCGCGCAAGCTAATGGAGCTGTTTTTTTAGCGTTATTAAATCCTGGTGATACTTTTATGGGAATGAGTTTAAATTCAGGTGGTCATATAACTCATGGATTAAAAATTTCAATGTCTGGTAAATGGTTTAATGCAATAGGTTATGACGTTGATAAACAATCTGAACTAATAGATTATGAAAATGTTGAAAAACTTGCGTTAGAACATAAACCAAAACTTATAATTGCAGGAGGAAGTGCTTACTCTAGAGTAATAGATTTTAAAAGATTTAGGGAAATAGCTGACAAAGTAGGAGCTTATTTAATGGTTGATATGGCGCATTTTTCTGGATTGGTAGCAGGAAAAGGTTATCCAAATCCATGTGATTATGCACATGTGGTTACGTCAACAACACATAAAGTATTTAGAAGTGCAAGAGGGGGAATAATTTTAACTAATCATGAAGATCTCGCTAAAAAATTTAATACTGCAGTTTTTCCCGGTTATCAGGGTGGACCACTAATGCATATCATAGCAGCTAAAGCTGCAGGATTTCTTGAAGCCTTACAACCAGAGTTCCAGGATTATATTAAATCTGTTTTGGCGAATGCTAAAATGTTAGCTGAGACTTTAAAAAACAATGGATTTAAAATTTATTCAGATGGAACTGACACTCATTTGATGCTTGTAGATTTAAGACCTTATAATGTAAAAGGTAATCTTGCTGCAGAAAGTCTGTGTAGAGCAAATATTACATGTAATAAAAATGGTATTCCTTTTGATACTGAAAAACCAATGATAACATCTGGAATTAGATTAGGGACACAAGCTGCTACTACTCGGGGTTTTGGACTTAATGAGTTTAAAACTGTTGGTGAATTAATTACAAAAACTTTAAAAGGTTTATCTGAAAACCCAGATGATAATAGTAAAATAGAAAATGAAGTAAAAAATGAAGTTATCTCTTTAACTTCATCATTTCCGATATATAAGAATCTTTAGTAAATGATTTGTTCAATTTGTAAAAAAGGGGAGACCTCTGTAGTCGACTCTCGACCAACTGAAGATGGAACAGCTATAAGAAGAAGGAGATTATGTGTATGTGGTGCTCGATTTACTACTTTTGAAAGAGTTCAATTTAGAGAAATAATGGTTGTTAAAAAGAATGGACGTAAATCTTCTTTTGACAGAGATAAATTATCAAAATCTATTTATATTGCACTTAAGAAAAGACCAATTGACACTGAAACGGCAGAAAAATTTATAAGTAAAATTTCTAGGGCTCTAGAAGAACTTGGTCAAAGTGAAATATCGACCAACACAATTGGAACTATGGTGATGGAAGGATTAAAAGAATTAGATCCTGTTGCTTATGTTCGTTTTGCTTCAGTGTATAGAAATTTTAGAGAAGAAAAAGATTTTGTACAATTCGTGGACAAACTCGATGTCTACAAAAAAAGATAAATTTACATCAAAAGATAAATTTTACATGGGAATAGCCTTAGACTTGGCTAAATCCCGCCATGGACAGACCGGATCAAATCCTTCTGTAGGCTGTCTTATTGTCAAAAATGATAAAATAATTTCCATAGGAAGAACCTCAATTAATGGAAGACCACACGCTGAATTTAATGCGATTAAAAATAGTTTTGAAGAATTAGAAGGCTCAAAAATGTATGTTACGTTAGAACCTTGCTGTCATCATGGATTAACACCACCATGTACTGATGCGATAATAAGATCAAAAATTTCAGAGGTTATTTATGCAGTCGCGGATATAGATAAAAAAGTAAGAAATAAAAGTTTTAAAATTTTAAAGTCAAAAAAAATAATTGTTAAAAAAGGTTTATTAAAAAGCAAAATTGAAAGTTTTTATTTACCTTATTTTTTTAATAGAAAGAAAAAATTACCCTTCGTTACTGGCAAAATAGCTATTTCCAAAAATAATATTATTTACAGTAAGAACCAGAAAAAGATTACAAATTCTTATTCAGATCAGTTTACACATATGTTGAGATATCAAAATGATAGTTTAATGATTACTTACAAAACACTAAATAAAGATA
>CACECY010000029.1 GCA_902558205.1 uncultured Pelagibacteraceae bacterium
TAGCAATAAATGAAATTACTAAAACTAGTATATAAGAAAATAATTTAATAATACTAAATGAATTTTTTTTAAATTTTTTTTTTATTTTTTTACTAGTTAAACCATCATTATTTTCAATAATGCTAGCGGGTATTCTATTTTGATCTAGCGAAATTTCATTTTTAATTCCCTCTTTTTCCTTAGTTGATGAAGGATTAATAATTTCTGAACTAGTTCCATTCTCTGGAACATCTATTTTAGGTTTATAAAACCATATATGATTGCATACACCACATTGGATTGTTCTACCATTTTCTGGAATTAATGATGAATTTACCTCAAATTTTTTCTTACAATTTATGCAGTTAATAATCATACTTTTTTATAACATATTACATATATATTTCTTTTATTTACTAATCTTTATACTTTGCAATAATTAATAAGTACTGTATTAGTACAATTTCCGGAGTGTAGCGCAGCCTGGTAGCGCATCTGGTTTGGGACCAGAGGGTCGCAGGTTCGAATCCTGCCACTCCGACCAGCAATAGCTTGCTTATTCGCCAAATGGTAAGTGAAATGGTAAGTGAATTTTTGTTTTATTAAATGAGAAATTATAAAAACGAAAACATATTCAATTATTTAATTGATGTTGAAAAATTAAGAGACCAGCTTAAAAAACAAAATCCTACATTTAAATTTTCTTCCGATAAAGGAGACGTTGCAGAAGCTTATGTGAAGTCTGTTTTTGGTTTAAAACAAGCTCCATACGGTGAAGAAGGGTATGACTTAGTTTCGAAAAATGGAATAAAAGTGAGTGTCAAGAATGTATGGGAATACAATCCATATAGGGGGCTTCATTTATCTGGTGGCAGCAATGTTAAGCCTAATGCATACAAGAAAGCTGATCATTTAATTTGTGTTGGAAGAGATGAAAATAATATTATGAGAATTATGGGTAATTTACCAATAAAATATCTAGAAAAATATATTCAAGGAGGAAAAATTCACCCAAGAGTTACAATGAGACATCTCATTAAAGTAAATTCTTTAATACCAGAAAATTTGAAATTAAAGCCAGTAAAAAACATTTATCCAGATGCTGTACCAGAATATTATCCTAAAGATTTAAATGAGTTTTTTAAATTACCCAAAAATTTCTGGTCAAATGTAACAATGCTATGGAGAAATGTTGGTAATAAATTTCATACAAAAACCGTGCTTCAAGATTTTATGACTGGTCAAAAAAAAGGTAATCATAATATTCTAAGAGAATGGGATGTAGCTTTATTTTACCTAATTTCTAAAAATGTACTTAAAGGAATAGATTATAGAACAAGCACATATATTGCTTTCCACCAACTAATTAAAAAACCACTCCCTGAAATATTTCCTGTAAGTAACGGAAAATTGCTAAATTATATGTCTGATACAGGCTACACAACGATAAAAAAAAACAGAAAGTATCACAAATACCTATCTCAATTTATGACTTCTACTTATGCTAATTCCCATAGAACACACTCTTACTGGACTAAAAATGATATAAAAATTTTAGATTATTTTGTCTTACTCAAAAAAGATCTTAAAAAAGGGGATCAAGGGTCTTGGCATAAAGCTTTTTTAAAAGCTTGTAAAAAATATCCAAAACCTACAGATGTTAAATTAATAAATCCAAAAAAAATAAAATTTAGAAATATTAAAGTTAATTTAGGAAATTTAATTTTTAAAGATTCCTTTATGTCAAATATATAGACGGTGTCAGGATCCTATCCTGACGATATCTTTTGATTCAATAAGTGGTAAGTAAACGGTAAGTAGGGGATAACTCATTCTGATATATCCCTTTAAAATAAACATAATAATCATTGCAAATATGTCAATTTACCTAATGCAATCTATAAGTTTAGTGTTATAAAACAATAGTTCTGAGCGGTTTGATCTACAATTTCAAATCCTGCCACTCCGACCATTTATGAGAAAAGCTAAAATTTATATTCCAAATAAAAATCCCATGCAATCAGGTACTGGAAAAACTGATAAGTGGATTTTAGAATATCAAACTAAAGATCCTACAAATAATCCTTTGATGGGATGGGAAAGTTCCTCAGATACATATACAGAGCTTAGATTGGAATTTTCATCAAAAGAATTAGCTATTAATTATGCTAAAAAGAAAAAAATTGACTTTGAAATAATAGAGCCCAAAAAAAGAAAAACTGTAAAAAAATCTTACGCAGATAATTTTCTAATATAATAGATGTTTAGATTTTTTACACAAAAGCATTGGTTTTTATGGTCTTGGATAGGATCATTTATTATTCTCTCTTCACTTTGGATACAAGTCAAAATTGATGTAAAGATTAATGAATGGTTTGGTGAATTTTATGACATGATACAGAAAGCTTTAGGAGCTCCAAATTCAATTACAATAGAGGAATACTGGGCAAGCTTGTTATCTTTTATAATCTTAGCTGCAATGTATGTTGGAGTTGCGGTAGTAGTAGGTTATTTTACTTCTCATTACTTATTTAGATGGCGAACTTCAATGGTAGAATGGTATCATAGTGTATATGATAAAGCTCGTAAAATAGAAGGTGCTGCACAAAGAGTTCAAGAAGATACAATTAAGTTTTCGAGAATAATGGAGTCACTTGGTACAAGTTTGATTGAAGCTTTGATGATTTTAATTGAGTTTATGCCAATATTATTTGGTTTAAGTATAGGTATACCAATATTCTTTTTTGGAGATTGGGATTATGGATTAATCGTTGGTGCTCTTATATGGTCTATCGGTGGCACAATTTTTTTAATTATACTTGGTTTAATTTTAAGATTAGTTGGAGTTGAATATGATCTCCAAAAAAAAGAGGCTGCTTATAGAAAAATTCTTGTAATTGCAGAGGATGATGGAACCATTAGGCCTAAAAGTATCGAGGAATTATTTGATGGAGTAAGAAAAATACATTTTTTGAGTTATATAAGATATTTGTATTTTAACATTGGAAGAATTGCTTATTTGCAAGCTAATGTCTTATCGGCATATGTTTTTTTAGCTCCTGCTATTGTAGCAGGTGTAGTAACTTTAGGAGTTATGCAACAAATAATTAGAGCTTTTGGACGAGTAGAAGGATCTATGCAATACATTTTAAAAGCTTGGCCAACAATAATTGAGCTTGCAAGTGTTTATAAACGTCTTAGAGAATTTGAATATAAGATTAATTATGAAGAACTTATTGATGAAAATACTTAATGTCTATAGATAAAAAATTTATTGATCAATTTATTAATGTAACTTCAAAGGCAGCTTTAGCATCATCTTATAAAGTTGGAAAAAAAGATAAAATAGCAGCTGATAAAGCAGCTGTAGACTCAATGAGAAATGAATTAAATAAAATTAATATGAATGGACGTATCGTAATAGGTGAGGGTGAATTAGATCAAGCACCAATGCTTTTTATTGGTGAAGAATTAGGTACAGGAAATGGACCAGACTTAGACATAGCTGTTGATCCTTTGGAGGGTACTAATTTTGCAGCTAATAATTTGCCAGGAGCCTTATCAGTTATAGCTGTCGCTGAAAGATCAAATTTATTTAATGCACCTGAAACCTATATGGATAAAATTGCTATATTATCTTCTGAAAAAGGAATTGTAGATTTGGACAATAGTGTAACTAAAAATATAAAAAATTTAGCTGATTATAAAAATACTCAACCTGATAAACTTACAGCTTGTATTTTGGATAGACCGAGACATAAAAAACATATTGATGAATTAAAAACATTAAATGTCAAATTGAAGTTAATTTCTGACGGAGATGTGTCGGGAGCACTTTTAGTTACAGATGAAAAATATGATGTCGATATTTTTTTAGGTATAGGAGGTGGCCCCGAGGGTGTATTAGCTGCTTCAGCATTAGACGCTTATGGATGTTTTTTTCAAGGAAAATTTTTGTTTGATACAAAAGAAGATAAATTGCGAGCAAAAAAAATGGGTATTGAAAATTTCGAGAAAAAATATGACTTAAATGAAATAGTCTCTGGAGACTCAATTTTTTGTGCTACAGGAATTACATCCGGAGATTTAGTTCAAGGTATTGATATTCAAAAAGATACTTTTACTTCAGAAACACTAGTGACACATAAATCTTCTAGAATTCGAACAACTGTAAAATCAAAGTACAAAATTTAATGAAATCAATTTCCGGTAAAGACTGGGAAGAAATTAAATTAAGCAAAAGATCAATTGAAAAGGTAAAAATTGATCAAAATCTTAATGATATTCAATCAAAATTAATAATTTCAAGAAATTTTACGAAAGAAGAAATTTTTCTTATCAAAAATAAGATTAATTTTACAAATCCTTTTCTTCATACAAGGGATTTTTTATCAGCTTTTAGACTTTTAAAAAAAAATATTTTTGAAAATAATAAAATTTTGATAATTGGTGATTATGATGTTGATGGATGTTTGTCGACTAGCCTCATGGTAAAATTTTTAAATTTTAACAAATCTAAAGTAAATTTTTATATTCCAGATAGATTTAAAGATGGTTACGGAGCTGATCTAAATTTAACTAAAAGGTTAATTCATAAATATAATCCAA
>CACECY010000030.1 GCA_902558205.1 uncultured Pelagibacteraceae bacterium
GATGGTGAAGTTGTTGAAAAAGCAGACCCACATATAGGTTTGCTTCACAGAGGAACAGAAAAACTAATTGAAAATAAAACTTATCTGCAAGCAGTGCCTTATTTTGATAGATTGGATTATGTTGCTCCTATGAACCAAGAGCATGCATTCGCATTAGCAGTCGAAAAAATACTTAAAATTGATGTGCCTATTAGAGCACAATACATAAGGGTAATTTTTTGTGAAATTGGAAGAATATTGAGTCATATATTAAATGTTACGACCCAAGCACTTGATGTTGGTGCTCTTACACCATCTTTATGGGGTTTTGAAGAGCGAGAAACTTTAATGACATTTTATGAAAGAGCATCAGGTTCTAGATTGCATGCCAACTATTTTAGAGCTGGGGGAGTTCATCAAGATTTACCAGCCGGACTCGAAGAAGATATTTTAAAATTTTGTGAGACATTTCCAAAAATAATTAATGATCTAGAAAACTTGTTAACCGATAATAGAATTTTTAAACAAAGAAATGTTGATATAGGAATAGTTTCAAAAGAAGATGCTCTTGATTATTCATTTACAGGAGTAATGATTAGAGGCTCAGGTATCCCATGGGATTTAAGAAAATCACAACCTTATGATTGTTATGATCAATTAGAATTTAGAATACCTGTTGGTAAAAATGGAGACTGTTATGATCGGTATTTATGCAGAATAGAAGAAATGAAGGAAAGCATTTCTATAATTAAACAATGCCTCTCCAAAATGGAGAAAGGAGCTATTAAATCACAAGATGGTAAAATTACTCCTCCACCAAAAAAAGAATTAAAGCAATCTATGGAAGCATTAATTCATCATTTTAAATTATTTACTGAAGGATACAGAGTGCCTGAAGATGAAATATATACTGCTGTAGAAGCTCCAAAAGGAGAGTTTGGAGTATATTTAATTTCTGATGGATCAAGCAAACCTTATAAGTGTAAAATTAGAGCACCAGGATTTTCACATCTTCAGTCAATGGATTATTTAATTAAAGGACACATGTTAGCAGACGTTCCAGCTGTATTAGGTTCATTAGATATTGTATTTGGAGAGGTTGATAGATGAGTTTAAAAAGACCCGCAAAAGATCAACCTGAAAATTTTGAATTTAATTCCTCTTCATTAGAGGCAGCAAATCAAATTATTTCTAAATACCCTAAAGGAAAACAACAAAGTGCTGTTATGGCATTACTTTATATTGCTCAAAAACAAAATAATAATTGGATTCCGTTAGCTGCAATGAAGTATATAGCAAAATTTTTAGACATGCCCTACATCAAAGTGTATGAGGTTGCTACATTTTATACAATGTATAATTTGGCACCTGTCGGAAAATATTTTATTCAAGTTTGTACTACTACACCTTGTATGATTAGAGGTGCATATAAATTAGTTGAAGCATGTAAAGAAAAAATTTCAGAAAATGAAACAGAACTTTCAAGTGATAAAAGTTGTTCATGGATGGAGGTTGAATGTTTAGGTGCTTGTGTAAATGCACCAATGATGCAAATAAATGATGACTACTATGAGGATCTTGATAAAGATAAAACTTTAAAAATCTTAGATAAAATTTTAAATGGTGAAACACCTAAACCAGGTTCTTATAGAGGGAGAACAAATAATGAGCCTGAAAATAATAGAAAAACATTAATGGATATAAAAAATGCTTAAAGATCAAGATAGAATATTTCAAAACTTATATAATGATTTAGGCTCAGATGTAGCTTCATCACAAAAAAGAGGCGATTGGATCAATACAAAAGATTTAACTAATAAAGGTAGAGATTGGATAATTAATGAAATCAAAGACTCACAACTAAGAGGTAGAGGAGGAGCTGGCTTTCCAACAGGGTTAAAGTGGTCCTTTGCACCAAAAGAAGTTGGTTCAAGGCCCCATTATTTGGTCATTAATGGTGATGAGTCGGAGCCAGGCACTTGTAAAGATAGAGATATTCTTAGATTTGAACCGCACAAATTGATAGAGGGATGTTTAATAGCTTCTTATGCAGTTCAAGCTCATGTTTGTTATATTTATATTAGAGGAGAGTATTTTGTTGATGGACAAAAACTTCAAGCAGCTATTGATGAGGCATATGAAAAAAATTTGATTGGTAAAAATGCATCTGGAACAGGATGGGATTTAGATATTTACATTCATTATGGAGCAGGAGCATATATTTGTGGAGAAGAAACTGCATTGCTAGAGAGCATAGAAGGTAAAAAAGGTCAACCAAGACTGAAACCACCTTTTCCTGCTTTAATAGGTCTTTATGGTTGTCCAACGATAATTAATAATGTTGAGACAATTGCAGTGGTACCAACAATTCTTAGAAGGGGTGGAAAATGGTTTGCTTCATTAGGAAGGGAAAAAAATACAGGAACAAAAATTTTTTGTATTTCAGGAAATGTAAATAATCCTTGTAATGTTGAGGAGGAAATGAACATTCCTTTGAAAGATTTAATTGAAGTTCACGCTGGTGGAGTAGTAGGTGGATGGGATAATTTACAAGCTGTTATTCCTGGTGGATCATCAATGCCACTAATACCTAAAGAAAAATGTGAAACATTAACTATGGATTTTGATTCTTTAATGGCTGAAAAAAGTGGACTAGGAACTGCAGGTGTAGTCGTAATTAATAAAGATCAAGACATAATTAAATGTATGGCAAGAATTGCTAGATTTTACAAACATGAAAGTTGTGGTCAGTGTACACCATGTAGAGAAGGTTCTGGCTGGATGTGGAGAATGTTAGAAAGAATGGCTAAAGGTGAAGCATCTAGAGATGAAATTGATATGCTGGGAGATGTAACAAATCAAATAGCGGGTCATACTATATGTGCGTTTGGAGAAGGTTCATCTTGGCCAGTTCAAGGTTTGTTAAGACATTTTTCTAAAGAAATTAAAAATCGAAATAAATTTGATCCAATTATAAAAAAACAAAAAGACATACCTTATTTGGTAGACCAACACTTACTGGATAAAAATGCTTAAATTAAAAGTAAATGATATTGATGTAGAAGTTGAGGAAGGCTTAACAGTTCTTCAAGCCTGTGAAAAAGCAGGAGTTGAAATTCCAAGATTCTGTTATCATGAAAAATTGTCTATTGCAGGAAATTGCAGAATGTGTTTGGTTGAAATGGAAAAATCTCCTAAACCCATAGCCTCTTGTGCAATGCCTGCTGCTGAAGGAATGAGTATTAAAACCAATACTCCATTTGTGGAGAAAGCTAGAAAAGGAGTGATGGAATTTTTACTTGCAAATCATCCTTTAGATTGTCCAGTTTGTGATCAAGGCGGAGAGTGTGATCTTCAAGATCAGTCAATGTTTTATGGTGTTGATAAATCACGATTTAAGGAAAATAAAAGGTCAGTTCCAGAAAAAAATATGGGACCACTCATTAAAACTCAAATGACAAGATGTATTCACTGTACTAGATGCGTAAGATTTGCAACGGAAGTTGCTGGAGTTCCTGAATTAGGAGCAATAGGAAGAGGTGAAGATATGCAAATAACTACTTATTTAGAACAATCTGTGCAATCAGAATTATCAGGAAATGTAATTGATCTTTGTCCAGTTGGAGCACTTACATCTAAACCATATGTTTTTGAAGCAAGACCATGGGAATTAAAAAAGACAGAGTCCATAGATGTTATGGATGCTATTGGGTCTAACATAAGAGTAGATACTTATGGTTGGGAAGTCAAAAGAGTTTTGCCATTGATTAATGAGGATATAAACGAAGAGTGGATATCTGACAAAACTAGATATGCTTGTGATGGTTTATCCAACCAAAGACTTGATACACCTTTTATAAAATATAATGGTAAATTTGAAAAAGCTAGTTGGGAAGAAACATTTAAAATCATAAAATCTAAAATGAAAGATACCTCAAATGACAAAATTGCAGGGTTTGTTGGTGATCTAACAAATATGGAATCGAGTTATATCTTTAAAGAGTTTTTTGACAGAACATTAAATTCAAATAATTATGACAGCAGATCATCAAACTATTATGTCAACACTGATGAAAGAGAAAATTATTTGTTTAATTCGTCAATCAATGGAATTGAAGACTCTGATTTAATTTTTTTAATTGGCACGAACCCAAGATTTGAAGCGACCATATTAAATGCTAGAATAAGGAAATCGTTCTTAAATAATTCAACAAAAATTATATCACTTAATGATATAGGGGATTTGACTTATCCTTATGAGTCTCTAAATGGTGAAACAAAAACAATTTTTGATATCTTTGAAGGTAATAATGAAATTTCACAAAAGATTTTAGATTCAAAAAAACCTCTTATTATTTTAGGAGAGTCTTTTTTTAAATTACAATCTTCAAAATTTCTATTTAATCTGATCAAAACTTTTTTGAAAAAAAATAATAAGATTAATGATGATTGGAATTCTTTAAATAAACTTACAACAGA
>CACECY010000031.1 GCA_902558205.1 uncultured Pelagibacteraceae bacterium
CTGGTCATTCACTTGGAGAGTATTCAGCAATTGCTTGTGCTGGTTACTTAGATTTTAAAGATACGATTAAAATTTTAAAGATAAGAGGAAATGCAATGCAAAACTCTGTTCCTAAAGGAGAGGGAGGAATGACTGCAATTTTAGGTGCTAATATTGAAGTTGTTGAAAATTTATTAAAAGAAAATCAAAATAATTTTAAAGTTGAAATTGCCAATGATAATTCTGTAGGTCAAATAGTTTTAAGTGGCAAAATTCATGATTTAGAAAAATTGAGCACTTTATTAAAAGAAAAAAAAATCAAGAATATTAGGCTCCCAGTGAGCGCACCATTTCACTGTAGTTTAATGAATGTTGCGTCCAAAATTATGAAAGAAGAATTATTTAAGTTGAATTTTAAAAAAGGAATCAACCCTTTAATCTCAAATATTACAGCTGACGAAATTTTTAATGCTGATGAACTAAAAGATTTGCTAATTAAACAAATAGAAAATAGAGTTCGTTGGAGAGAAAGTACTATAAATATGATAAATAAAGGTGTTAAACAGTTTATAGAAATTGGCCCTGGAAAGGTTCTATCTGGTTTAGTAAAAAGGATTAATAAAGAAGTTGAAGTAAATTCAATTAATAGTGCAGATGAAATTAAAAATATTAAAATATGAATGACTTGAAAGATAAAAAAATAATAATAACAGGCGCATCTGGAGGAATTGGAAATTCAATTGTAGATAAGTTATATCAGTGTGGTGCTTGTATTTTAGCATCAGGAACTAGAATTGAAAAACTTGAACACTTAAAAAGTAAATTTGAAAAAATTAAGATATTAAAATTTGATATTTCGCAAAGTGAAAAAATTGAGGAATTTATAGATAACGCGTCAAATGAATTAGGTGGACTTGACTGTATTGTAAATAATGCGGGCATCACTCAAGATAACTTAGCAATAAGGATGAGTATTGATGAATGGAAAAAAGTAATTGATATAAATTTAACATCTACCTTTTTAATGTCTAAATTTGCAATTAAAAAAATGCTTAAAAATAAAAAAGGAAAAATAGTAAATATTACCTCTGTAGTAGGTCATACAGGTAATCTTGGGCAATCTAATTATACAGCCTCTAAAGCAGGGATAGTGGCTATGTCTAAAAGTTTAGCAATAGAATATGCAAAAAAGAATATCAATATAAATTGTATTTCTCCAGGTTTTATCAAAACTGCAATGACTGAAAAGATAGATGATAAGTTTAAAGAAATGATAATCTCTAAGATTCCTTCAGCACGATTGGGAGAACCAGAAGATATCGCAAATGCTGTACTTTTTTTAACATCAGCAAATTCAGACTATGTAAATGGTGAAACTTTACATGTTAATGGAGGCATGTATATGGCTTGACAAACTAAGTTTTTAAACTAATAACGATTTTATAACAAAAAGGATCAAAATGTCAGAAGATGTTTCAAGCAAGGTAAAAAAAATAGTAGCAGACCATTTAGGTATCGAAGAAGCCAAAGTTACTGAGGAGTCAAGTTTTATAGATGACTTAGGAGCAGATAGTTTAGACACAGTAGAATTAGTTATGGCTTTTGAAGAAGAATTTGGTTCTGAAATTTCAGATAGTGAAGCTGAAAAAATATTAACTGTAGGTGACGCTGTAAAATTTATTGAAGGTAAAGCAAATTAATTTAATTCTATAATGCCCACTACAAATGATGGGATAATGGTGATTTTATCCTCTCCATCTGGAGCAGGAAAAACTACACTTGTAAATTTACTTTCTAAAGAAAATAATTTCGAGATTTCTATATCTCATACCACTAGACAGCCTCGCCCAAATGAGTCTTATGGCAAAGATTACTACTTTGTATCAGACCACGAATTTAAAAGATTAATCAAAAATGAAGAATTTTTAGAATATGCGAAAGTATTTAATAATTATTATGGAACAACCAGAACACCAGTTATTGACAAACTTAGTAAAGGAAAAAATGTATTATTTGACATAGATTGGCAGGGAGCTGATCAAATAAAAAATAAAAATTTAGATTTTAAATTAATTACTTTTTTTATTTTGCCTCCAAGTAAAGAGATTTTGTATGAAAGATTATCTAATAGGGATATGAAAGATAAATTAATAGTTGAGGAAAGAATGAAACAATTTGAAAGAGATGTTCTTCATTGGATAAATTACAATTATGTAGTAATAAATGATGACTTAAATTCCTGTTATAATAAAATTCAAAATCTTATTAATGCAGAGATTAACAATGGATCTAAAGATTACGATTTAGAATATATTCGTAATCACGTAGAAATTTTAACTTCTTAAATTTTCATATTCTTTTGCAAGGTTATAATATACTTCAAAATTCAGATTTTGAGGTCTTAAGTTAAGATCTATTCTAAGTTTATTTGCTATTTCAAAATTATCATGAAATAAAATCTTATAAGGTTTCTTTAACATTTTGCGTCTATGCATAAAAAAAACTCTAGTTAATTTTTCTAAATTTTTTCCATTTTTCAAAAAAAAGAAGTCTGATTTGGGTTGAAACAATAAAATGCTACTATCAACTTTAGGTTTTGGAGAAAAACTTGAGGGTTTTACATCACAAATTTTTTCAACTTTGAGTTTCCAGTTAGTTAAAATTGATAATCTACCATAGTTCTTTGTATTAAATTTAGCTAATAGTCGATCAGCAACTTCTTTTTGAAACATAAGAACTAGATAATTAAACCAAAATTTTTTATCGTTTATATTTAAAATCCATTTACATAAAATTTCAGTAGAAATATTGTAGGGTAAATTTCCAAAGACTGTTAAAATATCGTCATCAAGTTCATTTTCATCTATCTTTAGAATATCTTGGTTGATTATCTTTATAATTGAATTTGAATCTTTGTTAAGAAGTTCTAAAAATCTACTATCTTTTTCAACTAACAATATTTTTTTTGGTTTTTTTTTTAAAATATTTTTTGTTAAATTTCCTGTACCAGGTCCTACTTCTAAAATTGATTTATTTTTAATGTCTATAAGGTTTATTATTTTATCAATAACATTTTGATCTATGAGAAAATTTTGACCTAAACTTTTTTTAGCTTTTATCACCTATTATCTAAAAAATTAAAACATTTGATTAAACTAATAGGGTCAGATTTGTTTTTACCAATCATTTTAATGTTTGGACCATGATCAGGAGTTACTCTAAGAAATGGCATGCCAGTGCTAATATTAATGGCGTCGTATTCGAATAAGGTTTTAAACGGCCCGAGCACCTGGTCGTGGTACATACCAATAATAATATCAAATTTGACTCTATTCTTTTTTAAAAAAACTGTATCAGCAGAAAATGGTCCTTTAACATTTATTTTCATCTTCGCAGCTTTTTTAATTGATGGCAGGACAATATTCTCGTCTTCATTAAATTTATGTATACTTTCACAATGAGGATTTAGTCCTGTTACACCAATTCTAGGCTTAAATTTCAAATGATCTTTATAAAATTGATTAATAATTTTAATCTTTTTTATAATTAATTTTTGATTGATATTTTTTGAGACATCTTTTAATGGCAAGTGAGTTGTTAAAGGACAGACAGATAATTTTTTGTTATAAATAAGCATAGCGAAATTTTTTTGATTAAATTTAGATGCAATATATTCTGTCATACCTAAATATTTTTTATTAAGTATCTTTTTTTTATCAATAGGACCATTTATAAATTTATGTGTATAACCATTTTTGATTAATTTAAACGCTGTTTGTAAACACTTTTTCACATATTGAGATCTTATTTGTTGATCTTTTGATCTCTTAAACTCTACATTTATTAAATTAATTTTTTTATTATTTAAATTTTTATTAAGATTATTTAAATCTATTAAATTAATTTTCATTTTAAAACCGAACTTTTTCATTTGAAGGATCAAATCTTTTTTGCAATATACTAAAATTATTGGACTGTTATATTTTTTCGAAAAAGATTTGAAAAAAATTTCAATAAAAATACTAAACGGATCTCCTGGTACAATTAAAATGGGTTTAAACTTCATCTATTGAATAATTTATCTTAGATTTATTAAAAAAAATTCTGGAAAATTGATTTAGTTGTTTGTTTCTCTCTGAATTAACAAGTTTTTTGAGCTGCTCTTCGGTATTAACTTTAATTTTATTAAATCTAATTTTATTTATTTTAAGTAATAAAAAGTTGTTACCTATTTTTATAATGTTAGATAAATCACCTTCCTTTAGTGCACCTAGGTTTTCTATTATTTCTTTAGACAGACTATTTTCTTTTATCCAACCTAAATTTCCACCAAATTTTGAACTTTCTGATATACTATAAATATTTGCAGTATTTTCAAATCCCACATCTTGTATACTGGAATTAATT
>CACECY010000032.1 GCA_902558205.1 uncultured Pelagibacteraceae bacterium
CAGAAAAATTAAATGTTATTATTTGTTCATGACCTGTGTATTCAATAATTTCTGATTTTAATTTAATACCAAAACAATCTTCGTTAATTTTTTCAAAATAAACATGTTCTGGCCTTATACCTAAAGATATAGATGCATTATCAATATTATTAATAAAATTGTATTTTTCTAGTGGAATTTGAACATTGTCTGAACCATTTGGTTTAAAGGTTTTGTTTTTTAAAGTTCCTTCTAATAAATTCATTGATGGTGAGCCTATAAAATCTGCAACAAACATATTTTGAGGTTTGTTGTAAATATTTTTTGGAGTGTCGCACTGCTGTATTTTTCCTTGATCCATAATTGCAATATTAGTCCCTAAGCTCATAGCTTCTGTTTGGTCATGTGTTACATAAACAATCGTAGTTTTTAATCTCTTATGAAGTTTTTTAATTTCTCTTCTCATTTCAACTCTCAATTTTGCATCTAAATTTGATAGAGGCTCATCAAATAGAAAAACTTTTGGGTGTCGCACTAATGCCCGACCCATTGCTACTCTTTGTCTTTGACCACCAGATAATTGTGAGGGTTTTCTATCTAACAATTCATTTATTTGAAGCAAATTTGAAACTTCATTTAAAGCTTCAGTTATTTTTTCTTTTGGAGTTTTTCTTTGCTCTAAACCAAATGTTACATTTTTCCTTACTGTCATAGCTGGATATAATGCATAAGATTGAAAAACTAATGCGATATCTCTGTCACTAGGCTCCATATTGTTTACAACATGATTATCAATTAAAATTTCTCCACTATTACAAGTTTCTAATCCAGCAATTGTATTCAATAGAGTAGATTTTCCACATCCCGATGGTCCAAGCAAAACTAAAAAATCTCCATCGTTAATATCTAAGTTAATTCCTTTTAGTACTTCTGTGCTTCCAAAATTTTTATTAATATCATTAATTTTTAGATTTGCCATTTTATCCTTTCACTGATCCTGCTGTTAATCCTCTTATAAAATATTTCCCTGCTAACACATAAACAATTAAAGTTGGAAAGCCAGCTATAATAGCAGCTGCCATATCAACATTATATCTTTTTACACTTGAACTAGTTAATACCATGTTGTTAAGAGCTACTTGAATAGGAGCTTCATTACCAAATGTAAAAGTTGCCCCAAATAAAAAATCGTTCCATATCATAGTAAATTGCCAAATAACTGTAACTACTAAAATTGGTGCTGATATTGGTAATATAATTCTAAAAAATATTTTAAAAAAACCTGCACCATCTATTCTTGCTGCCTTAACAATTTCATTTGAAATTGAAATATAATAGTTTCTACAAAATAATGTTGTAAAACATAATCCATAAACAACATGAACTAAAATAAGACCATATATCGAATTAGAAATACCTAAAGTACCGAGTGTTCTCGACATTGGTAATAGAATTGCTTGATAAGGAATAAAAGTTCCAAATAAAAAAAGTAAAAATATATAACTATCTCCTCTAAATCTCCATTTAGTTAATGCGTAACCATTTATTGCTCCCAAAATAGTTGAAATAATTACAGCAGGTACAACTAATTTTACTGAATTCCAAAAATATGTTTTTAAAAACACATCGCCCGCAGAAAAACCTTGGCCATTCCATGCAACATCCCACGCTTCAAAATTTAGTGAACCTGGAAGTGAAAATAAATTTCCTTGTCTAATTTCTTCCATTGTTTTAAATGATGTAACTATCATTACATAAAGAGGGGCAATGTAATAAATTGCAAATAATCCCAAAACAATAAATAATATCCATCTATAAATTATCTTTTTATTTCTTGAAGATTTTTCTAATTGTGAATAATTATTTTCTGTCATCTTCTCTCTTTAGTTCTGAGTATAAATAAGGAACAACAATTGCAGAAACAGTTAAAAACATCATTATTGCACTAGCAGATGCTAGACCTATTTCACTTCTGTGGAATGCCATTTGAGTCATAAACACAGCTGGCATATCTGATGAAATTCCTGGACCTCCCGCAGTTAAAGCAATAACTAAGTCATAACTCTTAATTGCTAAATGAACCAATATTACAATTGCACTCATAAATACTGGCCTCATCATTGGTAAAATAATTTTTGTATAAACGGAAACTAAACTTGCCCCATCAATTTTTGCAGCTTTTATAATCTCATCATCAACTGATCTTAGACCAGCTAAAAATATTGCCATTATAAAACCTGAAGATTGCCAAACACCTGCTATTACGATTGTGTAAATTGACATGCCTGGAGTAACCAACCAATCAAATGTAAAATTCACGAAACCTAAGTCTTGTGCGAATTTTTCAATACCTAAAGTTGGATTTAACATCCATCGCCAAGCAGTGCCTGTTACAATAAATGATAGTGCCATTGGATATAGGTAAATTGTTCTCAGGAAACCTTCTGCTCTTATTTTTTGATCAAGCAAGATAGCTAGCAAGATTCCAATAAATATACAAAAAACAATAAATAAAATTGTGAATATAAATAAATTTTCAACTGCAACATGCCATCTTGGCATTGACCATAATCTAAAATATTGGTCTAGTCCCCAGATATCATAAACAGGTAATAATTTTGATTTAGTAAAAGATATATAAATTGTCCATAAAATAAATCCATAGACAAACCAAGCTAAAACACCGAATGACGGTGCTATTACCAATCTAGGTAAATTTCTTTTTAGCCAAAACATAGAATTTTCAAAAATAAATTACGCGCTAATTTAATAGCGCGTAATTTTAATCTTTAATTATCGATTAACTTGCAGCCTTAACAGCAGCTGATAATTTCTTAACAGCATCCTGTGAAGACATGTTTGAATTAAAGTGTTCAGTAACAACATCTTGTATTGCTCCTTTAACACCTAATTCTAAAGTCATACCGTGAGCAAAACTTGGAAGTAATCCACCTTTTTTTGCAGCAGTATTTAAATCTGCATTAGATTTTTTTGCACATTTGTCAAAATCATCCATTGGAACATCAAGTCTTGCAGGTATTGAACCTTTGTAAATGTTAAAAACTTTTTGAAAGTTTTTACCCATCATTAAGCTTGCAAGTAATTTTTGACCTTCTACTTTATCTTGTCCTTTAATCTTAAAGAAAATAAAAGAGTCAACATTATACAAGTATCCATTATCTGATGGAGTTGCAGCACAATAGTAATCTACATCTGGTTTCAATCCAGCTGCAGCAAACTCACCTTTTGCCCAGTCACCCATAAGTTGGAAAGCAGCTTTACCTTCCATAACCATACCTGTTGCAACGTTCCAGTCTCTACCTGGAGATCCTGGATCTGTGTAACCTTTAAGTTTTCTCATTTGGTCAAAAATTTTAACCATAGTTGAACTTCCTAAAGTTTTTGCATCAGCATCAACGAAAGCTTTTTTGTAAAACTTATTTCCACCAATACCAAGAGCTACAGCTTCAAAAACTGTTGCATCTTGCCAAGGTTGAGAGCCATGCGCTAAAGGTATAATTCCTTTTGCTTGTAATTTGTCAGCAGCAGCGTTGAACTCATCCCAAGAAGTTGGCATTTTGATACCATTTGAGTCTAAAACTTTTTTATTTGCCCAGAACCAATCAATTCTATGAATGTTTACAGGTGCAGCACAATAAGCTTTACCATTGTCACATTTCATGTGACTAGCAACTTGTTTGCTTAAAAGCTTGTCCCAACCTTCAGCTTTTGCTACAGCATCAATATTGTATGGAGCTACAACGCCTTCTCTGTCATAAGCTTGGATAGTTGGACCTTTAATTTGTGCAGCAGCTGGAGCATCATTAGCTACGATTCTAGCTTTTAATGTTTGCATAGCGGCATCTCCACCACCACCTGCAACTGGCATATCAGACCATTCACCACCTTTTGCAGCAAAATCATCTTTCAAAACTTGAAGTGCTTTTGCTTCTCCACCTGAT
>CACECY010000033.1 GCA_902558205.1 uncultured Pelagibacteraceae bacterium
TATGCATCGGGAGTAATTCACGCTAT
Source organism: uncultured Pelagibacteraceae bacterium (assembly GCA_902558205.1). GTDB lineage: Bacteria > Pseudomonadota > Alphaproteobacteria > Pelagibacterales > Pelagibacteraceae > Pelagibacter. The sequence continues at coordinate 27 of CACECY010000033.1, forward strand.
TGCAGGTGGATTTGCTTTAGGTGTTCTATTTGTTTTAGGACCAAGGATTGGTAAGTTTTCATCTAGTGGTGAACCAAGAAACATTGGACCAAGAAATCCTTGGCTAGTAACAATTGGATTATTTTTAATTTATACTGGTTTCTGGGGATTTTATGCGGCATGTAATATACCAATATTTGATCTTGGACCTGAATACGGCATGGAAGGAATTTCATACTGGACAGCAACAAACATATACGTAACTCCTACTACGCTAAGTGGTATTACTTTTAACTTCTTGATGTCATTATCAGGTGGGTTATTAGCTGGTTATTGGATTGCAAAAGGTGATCCTTTCTGGACATACTCTAGCGGACTAGCGGGTATCATATGTGCTTCAGCTGGAAATGATTTATATCATCCAATTCAGGCAATGATTATTGGTATGATCGGTGTTGTAATTTCATATAAACTACATTACTGGGTTGAACGTAAGTTCAAGATCGATGATGCAGTTGGTGCAGTTGCAGTACATGGTTATGCTGGATTTATAGGTCTAGTAATATGTGGTTTTGTTCTAAACGGTTATCCATCATCTGGATACAGTGTAGGAGCTATGTGGGATGGAACAACATATGCAACAATTAATCCATTAGGACAGTTCATAGGAGCATTGATAATGTTCGTAGTTCTTGGACTAATACCAGGTTACGTTATAGCTAAAGTTCTTCACGGAATGGGTAAATTAAGAATACCTCGTGAAGTAGAGATAGCTGGACTTGACTATGAAATAATGGAAGCTGCTAAAGATGATGAAAAAGCAGTATCTTCCGCAACCAGGTAAAGGAGGAAATATATGGCGACTGTTACAAATTGGATAGATCACCTAAATAAACCAGCAGAAGAAGTTGTTGGTGCTGTTTATCCTGGTGCTGGATCCACAGAAGGATTGCTAGTAATTTTAGCAATTATCTTATGGGTTGGTTGGCATGTTTTAACTGGAAGATCTGAAAGCCAAGAGCTTGAAAGACTATCTAGAAAAAGACATAGTGCTAACGACTATAAAAGCAATATTACCGACTGGTAATTTCAATTAAAATTTGGGCGCTACTTAAATGTAGCGCCCTTTTTTATATTCTAAACTTATGGAAGATAATAAAGAAGAACTAAGACCCTCAAAAATGAGAGGTGTAGCATTTCCTAAAGCTAAGTATGGTGCAATACTAGCTGTAATTGTAATTGTTGTTGTGAATTTAATTTATTACAAAGAAACAATTTTATCTTTTTTTAAATAATTGTGTTAACTTAAGTTGTGTCTAAAAATTTATTTCAAATTGCTAAACAAAAAAAAATTAAATATTTTTTAATCAGTTTTGTAGATTTATTTGGTGTGTTAAGATCAAAATTAGTCCCTGCTCATGCTATAAAAGAAATGCAAAATGCAGGAGCTGGTTTTGCTGGTTTTGCTGCTTGGCTAGATATGACACCAGCAGACTCTGATATGTTTGGTATTCCTGATCCAGATAGCTTAATTCAACTTCCATGGAATAAAGAAGTTGGATGGTTGGCATCTGATCTTTGGATGAATGGCAAACCAGTAGATGCATCACCCAGAGTAATGTTAAAAAATCAAATTAAAAAACTTAAAAAACAAAATTTAACAATGAAATCAGGTGTAGAGTGTGAATATTTTTTAATTTCACCTGATGGCAATTCAATTGCAGATCCAAGAGATACACAATCCAAACCTTGTTATGATCAATCTGCATTAATGAGAAGGTACGATTTAATTAAGGAAATTTGTGATTGTATGATTGAAATGGGATGGGGCCCGTATCAAAACGATCATGAAGATGCTAACGGACAATTTGAAATGAATTGGGATTATTCAGATTGTCTAAAAACTGCGGATAGACATACCTTTTTTAAGTTTATGGTAAAAACAATTGCTGAAAAACACGGATTAAGAGCAACATTTATGCCTAAACCATTTGGAAATTTGACCGGAAACGGTTGTCATGCTCACATATCAGTTTGGCAGGGTAGTAAAAATAAATTCTTAGACAATAAAGATAAACTTGGATTGAGTAAAATGGCGTATAATTTTTTAGGTGGAGTGATTAAAAATGCATCATCTTTATCTGCATTTTTTAATCCAACGATCAATAGTTACAGGAGAATAAATGCGCCGCCAACAAAATCTGGAGCATCATGGTCACCAAGTAGTATTTCCTACACAGGTAATAATCGAACACACATGATTAGAATTCCTGATCCAGGAAGATTTGAATTAAGATTAATGGATGGTTCTGCTAATCCTTACTTATTACAAGCAAGTGTTTTAGCAGCTGGTCTATATGGTTTAAAAAACAAAGTTGATCCAGGTAAACCTTTGGATTGTAATATGTATGAAGACCACGCCAAATATCCAAATTTACCTAAGCTACCTGATGAACTTGAGAAATCGTTAAATTTATTAAAAAATAATAAAGATATGAATGATGCTTTTGGCAAAGATGTAATTGAAAGTTATATAAAATTAAGAAGTTCAGAAATGAATGAATTCAAGTCAAATGATAGTTTTGATAAAACAAAAGATGTTACAAAGTGGGAAAAAGATAATACTTTAGATTGTTAGTACATGACTATATTATCTAACGGTCATCAGTGGAAATACACAGAATTTACAGACAATCAAAATTACTCATTTAATAAAAAAGAAATTCTAAGTTCTTTAACTTCAAAAGAAATTGATGATGCTTATAAGAGTATTTCCGATTGGAAAGGTTATTCTCCTACTCCCCTGCTTTCTTTAAATAAACTTTCAAAAGAATTAAATTTAAACAAAATTTTTTATAAAGATGAAAATAAAAGATTTGATTTAAAATCTTTTAAAGCTTTAGGTGGAGCTTATGCGGTAGAAAAAGTAACCAAAGGAAATAAAGATATAGTGGTAGCAACAGCTACTGCCGGCAATCATGGAAGATCAGTTGCCTGGGGAGCAAGAAGATTGGGATTAAAATGTAAAATATTTATTAGTGAATTTGTAAGTGATGCAAGAGGCAAAGCTATGTCTGCACTTGGAGCCGACGTAGTAAAAGTAAAAGGTAATTATGAAAAATCATTGATGGAATGCATAAAACAGTCCACTGAAAATAATTGGCAAATAGTTCAGGATGTTGCTTGGAAAGATTATATGGTTGTGCCCAAGTATACAATGGCAGGTTATACGGTAATGATGAAGGAGATAACTAATCAAATCCAGGAAGAGAAAATAACTCACATCATTTTACAGGCTGGCGTTGGTGGCATGGCTGCTGCAATGGTTGCAGGTATTGCAAGATATTTGAATTATGTTCCAACAATTATAGTTGTTGAACCGGATAGTGCTGCCTGTGTAATGGAAAGCATTAAAACTGGAAAAATAGAAAAAATAGATATTAAAAGAGAAAGCTTAATGGGTGGTATGTCTTGTGGTGAAGTATCATTGGTCCCATGGGAAATACTCAAAAATTCAGTTAAACATTGTATTAGTTTACCAGATGATGATATTGCAAAAACTATGAAACTACTTGGAAATTCAAGCTTTAGTAATGATAAAATAATTGCAGGAGAAAATTCAGCGCCTGGAGTAATCAGTCTGATTACAAGTTGTGAAGATCAAGCAATAAAAGAAAAATTAGACCTTAATGAAAAATCTAATGTTTTAGTTTTCGGTTGTGAAGGAGATACTGACCAAGAAATGTATCAAAAGTTAATTAACCAAAATTAGACTAATGAGTAGTACAGGTATTTTTTGGATAAGAGAGGATTTTAGAATTGAAAATAATCCTGCACTTTC
>CACECY010000034.1 GCA_902558205.1 uncultured Pelagibacteraceae bacterium
CAAATCTTAATTTGATAAGTCTCTCCACTTTTAATTTTTTTTTTAAATTTTTTAAAAATTTTAGTGTATGATTTTTTATTTATATTTATCTTAAAAGTACTGTTTTTATGTTTATCTTTATTTTCATATTTTAAATTATTGCTTAAACTGATCTTTTTTTCAGGTTTGTAGAAAATTCCTTTTGGAAATTTTATACTTTTTTGTTTTGGAATTTTAACACCGATTAGATTGTTTAGTATTTCATAACCAAAAAAACCTATGTATAGATTAGTATTTCCAGGTATGCTGGTATGTTTCTTTTCTAAAAAACTTTCAATATTGTTATTGTTAAGAACAATTTTTTTAGAAAAATTTGTATATAAATCAAATCCTTTTTTTGATTTGTAAATTATGTAAGATTTTCCTGAGTTGTGTATTTCTGATAGTTGATCTTTTTTACTCAATTTATTCTGTTTTTAATCTTAAAACTGGTTCTTCTTTAATTGGTAAGTGTATTATTGCTGCGAAAATAGATAAAGCAATTGCTAAATACCACGCATAATCATAAGAGCCATATAAATCATGGAATAAGCCTCCAAGATAGGCGCCAAAAAAAGATCCTATTTGATGACTTAAAAAAACAATTCCATAAAGCATTCCTAAATATTTTGTTCCAAATAAATGTGCAACTATTCCACTTGTTGCTGGAACTGTTGAAAGCCACAAGAAACCAAAGCTTGCCCCAAATAAGAAAGCACTTAAGTTACTAGCTGGTGTAAATATGAAAAGAATTATAGAAATTCCTCTTAAAAAATAAATTCCACTGAGAATAATTTTCTTACTCATTTTTGCAGATAGATAACCGCTCAATAACGAGCCAAAAATATTAAATAATCCTATCAATGACAAAATTGCAGCTGCAGTCCAGTCCTCTAAACCTCTGTCAATAACATATTTAGGAACATGAGTTCCAACTAAAGTAATATGGAAACCACAAACAAAAAATCCTGACACAAGTAAAATATAACTTTTAGTCTTAAAAGCTTCCGTTAGAGCTTCTTTAAATGATTGATCTGAGGTTTTCTCAACACTTTCAGTTTCAGATGGAGATCTTACAAAATAAGCTGCAACTAATCCAGATATTAAAACTAAAGAAAAGATGAATAAAGTATAATTCCAACCATATTCTTTTAAAGAATAATTTGTAAAAATTGGTGAAAGAAAATAACCAAAAGACCCAAGTGCAGTAACAATACTCATTGCAATTGTTCGGGTTGATAATGGAAAATGTTTACCAACAACTGACATTGGAATACTTATGGCTGTGCCACCCAAACCAATACCTATCAATAAACCCATATGAATTTGAAAAAAAATACCAGTGTTTGGACCTGTATATAAAAAATAAATTCCAAGAGTATAAAATATGAATGCAGAAATTATTGCGATATGTCCTCCATAACGATCTGCAACTGCTCCAAAAATTGGACCAGTTATTCCCCACATGAGCATTTGTATTCCAATTGCAAACCCAAATGCAGTATTACTAATTTTTAAACTTTCATTAAAATCAACAAAGAATAAACCAAAAACTTGTCTTACTCCCAAAGAGATTAAAACAACAAAACATGCGGCAAATAAAGTTATTACTGCTGTTTTAGATTGAAAAAATTTTTCAGATATCATTTTAAATGTCTTAATGCTTGTTTTATATCTGCAATTAAGTCATTAGGGTCTTCGAGACCTATATGTAATCTAACGAGATGTTCATCTTTTGTTAAATTTAAATATTTTCTATTTCCTGTTTCTCTAAACTCTTGATGTAAAGCTAAACTTTCAAATCCACCCCAACTATAACCATACCCAAATAATTTTAATGAATTAACAAATTTCCTTACAGAATTAATATTTTTAGATTTTATTTTTAAGCCCATGAGACCTGAAGCACCTGAATAATATTTTTTCCACATTCTAAAATTATAAGAGTTTTTTTTATATGGATATAACAATTTAAATTTTTTATTTTTTGATAGGAATGCTGCTACTCTTTTTGCATTTTCTCTATGACGATCTAAACGAACATCTAAAGTTCTTAAACCTCTTGTAATCAAATAAGCATCATCTGGTCCTAATCTCAAACCTGTAATTCTTTCAGCATTATATACTTTTGAAAAAACTTTTTTGTTTACTGCTAAACTACCGCCCATTACATCAGAATGACCTGAATAATATTTGGTTGCAGAAACTATTGACATATCAAAACCAAATTTAATTGGCTTAAAAAAATATGGAGTTGCCCAAGTATTATCTATAGCTGTTAAAATTTTATTTTTTTTTGCAATTGAAATAACTTTTCCTAAATCTTGAAATTCAAATGAATTACTTCCAGGATTTTCAACAAATATAAGTTTAGTTTTTTTAGTAATATTTTTTTCTAAAGTTTTTAAATCACTCGGATTATAAAAAACAGTTCTAATATTAAATTCTTTTAAAAATTTTTCAGTTAATAATCTTGTTGGGCTATAAACGGGGTCTGCAACTATAATTTCATCTCCAGGGCGCGTTACACTAAATATAGCTAAAAAAACTGCACCAAATCCAGTTGGAGTTGTAAATACATGGTAGCTTTCCTCTAATTTAGTTAAAATTTTTTGTAAAATGTATGTAGTAGATGTTCCTTGCCTACCATAATCGTAGTGTCCGCCAATAGGATTTTTTTTAGCTTTGTTTTGAGTTTTTCTAATATGCTTCATTGACTTAAAAATGATCGTTGAGGCTCTAACTACGGGTGGATTTACAGACTGATTATGAAAATCTTTAGCAGTATGTTTTAGGAAGGTTTTAAATGATTTCGACATAAAAAAATTTGATAACTTACAAGGACAATGCTATATCCCGCTTATAATTTCAATTAAATTATAACGTAAGGAAAAAATGGGTTATCCAAAGAAACACAGAGGCCGAAGAAAACAAGGATCTAAAAAAAGAAGAGCCAAGAGAAAAAATAAGAAAAAATAATTTTCAATGGAACAAATCAATAAAGTTAAGTCCATAAGCATTTGGATATTTATTGTACCATTCGTGGCTGTAAATACTTGTCTAATTATTACTACTCAGTTACACTTTTTAATTGAACCACAATATAAGATCTATATGCCATTTCCTTATATAGATGGGGGTGTTTCAATAAGTAGAACTGCAAGATATTTTCCAACATATTTAATCTTTAAACCAGCAATGTTTTTAACTGCCTATCTCTTAATCATTTATTGGTTTAACAACAGAAAAATAATCACAGACTTAGATGAGTCTAATAAGTATAAGAATAAGATTTTTTATTTTGGTGTCGCTTCAGCTATAGCTCTCATATTACACTCTATATTTTTAGGAATAAAATTTGATAATGATCTCTACAAACTTTTCAGAAGAGTAATTATGTTTGTGTTCATTGTATTTGAAGTTACCGCTCAGACATATCTAGTTTTAGCACTATATTCTATAAAGAAAAAGATATCTGAATTTATAAATTTGAATGTTTTAAAACTAAAATTGTATTTAGTAAGTTTATTAATAATTGTTGCGGTGATTAGTATACCAATAATAAGTTTACCAGGTGATGATTTCTTTGGAATTAATTTAA
>CACECY010000035.1 GCA_902558205.1 uncultured Pelagibacteraceae bacterium
CTGCTGCTTTTCCTAATTCCTCTGCACTTTTTATGTCATCCAGGTGACATTTAAGGGTATATTCGTAATCTCTCTCCATGCTTTTATCATCTTTAGCTACAGCAACACTAGATGCTATAAATGATGAGGTTTTATAACCTTTACAAAAACCATCACTATTAGCTAAAACAAAATTTGATTTATCTTCAGTAAAACTAGATTCGGTATTCACTATTTTTTTGTCTCTTGAGGCAGAAACTTCTAGTCTAGATAAATAGTTTATTTTATCATCATTTTCTATATGAGACTCATCATATAAATTTAATTCTTTAACTTCTTTTGCGAGCAAGTCTTTATCAGGGAGTGCATTAAATTCATCCTCTGGAGTATTTTTTGTAGTTTCAATGCACTTTTCAATCAATATATTTAAGTTATCCTTTAATAAATTTGATGAGGATATAGATGATTTTTTCTTTCCTATATAGGTAGTAATATCAATACCTAAGTTATCTGATCTGTTAGATTCATCTAGCTTTTTGTTCCTAAAATTTACAGTCTCAGAAATAGAACTACCTACATTTACTTCAACGTCTGTAGCTCCTAATTTTTTTGCAAGATCTAGGCAGTAAGAGGCTTTTTTTTCTAAATATTCTTGATCTTTAACCATTTATAATTTTGTGCCACCAACTGTCATCTTTTTAATTAATATTGAGGGTTGGGCAACTCCAACTGGAACACCCTGACCGGCTTTTCCACAAGTTCCAATACCAGGGTCTAACATCATATCATTACCCACCATTGAAACTTCTTTTAAAATTGAAGGACCATCACCAATGAGAGTTGCTCCCTTAATAGGTGAACCAATCTTACCATTAATTATTTCATACGCCTCTGTACAATTAAATACAAATTTGCCAGATGTAATATCAACTTGGCCACCTCCAAAACTAACCGCAAATATACCTTTATCTACAGATTTAATCATTTCATCTTGAGTTTGTTTACCGCTCAACATCATAGTATTTCTCATTCTTGGTAAAACAACATGTCTAAAATTTTCTCTTCTGCCGCTTCCAGTTGATTTAGTTTTCATTAAACGTGCATTTAATCTGTCCTGCATAAAATTTTTTAAAATTCCATTTTCAATTAATACTGTTTTCTCTGTAGGAGTTCCCTCATCGTCAATTGAAAGACTTCCTCGCCTATTATCTATAGTCCCATCATCAACAATTGTTACACCCTCACTTGCAACTTTTTGGCCCATCAAATCATGAAAAGCAGAGGTTTTTTTTCGATTGAAATCACCTTCTAAACCGTGACCTACAGCTTCATGAATTAAAATTGCAGGCCATCCTGGACCTAGAACGACTTTCATTTCCCCTGCTGGAGCTGGCTTACTCTCTAAATTAACATTGGCAATTCTTAGAGCTTCATCACACACATTTTTCCAGTTATCTTCTTTTAAATAGTTATCATATGATTGTCTTCCACCAATCCCATAACCACCGGTTTCTTTTCTCCCTTTTTTCTCAACCATTACTGACACATTAAATCTAACTAATGGTCTTACATCAGTAAGTGTCTCCCCACCTGATCTGATTATTTCTATTGATTTTTGTTCCCCACTAAAATTAGCAGTTACCTGTTCTACATTATCATTTTTAGATCTTAAATAATCATTAACTTTATTTAAAATTTTAATTTTTTCATTTAATGTTTTTTGTTCAATAGGATTAATATTCTCATAATATCTTTTATTAGATTTATTTATAGAGTGGTTATAGGTACCTTGGATAGATTTTAACGTTGATTTTAAATTGTTCGCAGATACTTTTAATGAATTTTTAGATATTTCATTTGAGTGAGAATATGCAACTGTTTCACCTGAAACAGCTCTAAATCCAAAACCTAAATCTGAATTATAACTAGAGTTTTTAATTTTATTATCATCTAATAATATAGATTCTGATTTAGAATTTTCCAAATATAATTCACCATCGTCACATTTTTTCAATGTATCGGATACTATGTTGTCAGCCTCACTTCGAGATAAATCAGAATTTTTAAAGAAATCACTCATATGACGTATTACATAGGAGGTTTAGGATAATTTTCAACTAGAGTATTTTACGCATGTATATCATGAAAAAAATAATTTATATTATTACAATAATGAAAGTATATTTCAATAATTCATGCAAAATATGTAAAGCTGAAATTGATCTTTATAAGAAAGAAGGGATTAGCGAAATAAATTGGGTTGATATTACAAATAACAAACAAGCTAAAATTGAGACAAAAAAAAATTTCAAAGAACTATTAAGGAGATTGCACGTTGAAAAAAATGGTGAAATTTTCAGTGGGGCTAAAGCATTTTTATTAGTTTGGAAAAATATTCCAAAATATAAATTTTTATATAAAATCTTCAGCTTACCAATTATTTTTCAAATTTTTTCAGTTGGATACGAAATTATCGCATTTTTTCTTTATTTAAAAAATAAAAAACAAATAAAAACTAATTAAGAATAATAATTAAAAATTTACTAAACCAAGACATAAAAGACACAAATATAATAAGAAAAACTACATACATTAAAGTTACTAATTTATTTTTCTTTCTTCTAAGTCTTACAAAATCTTTATCGTCTAAATCTGAGTAATCTCTTTCTCCAATTACTTGATAATCATATGACCATCTCCAAGTGCTTTCACCAAGTCTAGAGTCTAAGCTATTAACATATACTATCCATGCCAAAACATATTTTAAAATTAGATACATTATTACAAGGAATATAGTCGCAAAAAACATGATTAATCTTACAATTAATTCAAAAAATTAGTTAGTATTTTTTTCTCTTTTTTTTGCGATCAATTGTGTCAATGAGTCTACCATTGTATCTGAAGCTTTAAATATTTCATTATTTTTAAATTCATGAGAAATATTTTTTTCTGGATTTGTTTTATCTTCAATTACAATCCCTTCATCTGGAGAATTATTTTTTATATAAATTAATAATAACCATTCTTCATCTCCTGCCTCATCCCATTTAACAAATATTTCACCTGTTTCAAATCTTCTATCGATACATCGTAAAATAGACATATGTCGAGTGACATGTCTTTTATTTAACTGGAAAACTAGACTACTAGCACTTCTATAAAAACTTTCTAAAGCAAATTCAATTTTTTGTCTTGCAATAGTATATTCTTTTTCTTTTTGTAATAATGTTTCTCTATCTTCATCCCCTTGTATTTTTACTCCTAGGGCCTCAACTCTTTCTCTAATCTTTTGGTCTCTAATAATTCGATATTTTTCTTTAAGTTTTTCTATTCTTTGTTGAAGGCCAGTGTAATCTTCTCGTTTTTCTCTTAGTGATAACTTTTCTAATTTTTCAAGTTCTTTTACTTCTCTAATTCTAAATTTTTCAATTTGTCTTTCTAATTTTAGTTGTTGTAAAAATTTTTTCTGTTTTTCAGCCTGTTCTATTCTTATTAACGCTTGTTCTTTTCTTAAAAATAATTTTATTTCTTTTGTTCTTTGTTTTTCTAATCTAATTTCATCTTTTAAAGCTTGTTCTTTTAATTTAACCTTTAATTCTGCTTGTCTTTGTTGTTCT
>CACECY010000036.1 GCA_902558205.1 uncultured Pelagibacteraceae bacterium
GACCAGATATAATCGGAGAAGAATTATCTTTAAAGCTAGAAAAACTTCAAGATCGATTACCTCCTTTTTCAATTCATGAAGCAAAAGAAATTATTAAAGAAGATCTTGGAGTTGATGTATTTAATTCAATAATTGATTTAAGTGAACCAGTTGCTGCCGCATCAATTGCACAAGTTCATAAAGCAAAAATAAATGACAATGGAACAATTAAAGATGTAGCAATAAAAATTTTAAGACCAAATATAAAAAAAATATTCAATGAAGAAATAGATGCAATGATGTTATTTGCATTTATTATTGAGTCATTTGTAAAAAAAACAAAAAGATTAAAACTTGTTGAAGTTGTTTTTTTACTTAAAGAAATAACTAATCTTGAAATGGATTTAAGATTCGAAGCTGCTGCGGCTAATGAATATGCTGAAAACACTAAAAATGATGCTGGATTTAAAGTTCCTGAAATTTATTGGAATTTTACTAGTGAAAATGTAATGACTTTGGATTGGATAGATGGAATTTCAATAAGAGAAGCTGAGGAGCTAAAGAAAAGAAATTTAGATACTAATAAAATAGCTGAAGATATTATCCAACATTTTTTAAGACATGCTGTAAGAGATGGTTTTTTTCATGCAGATATGCATCAAGGAAATATTTTTGTTGATACTAGTGGCCAAATTGTACCGATAGATTTTGGGATTATGGGAAGGTTAGATAAGCTTAGTAAAAGATTTTTAGCAGAAATTTTATTTGGATTTATTCAAAGAGATTATCGTAAAGTAGCTGAAGTTCACTTAGTGGCCGGATTAGTTCCTAAAGAAGTACCAATCGATGATCTAGCTCAAGCTTTGAGATCAATTGGTGAGCCAATATTTGGTCAAGAAGTAAAGGATATTTCAGGAGGTAAATTACTCAAACAATTGTTTGATGTAACAGAAAAGTTTAATATGCAAACTCAACCACAATTATTAATGTTGCAAAAAACTATGGTTGTTGTTGAAGGTGTAGCAAGAAAATTAAATCCAAACACAAATATTTGGACAACTTCAAAGCCTGTACTAGAGAATTGGCTTAAGGAAACAAAAGATCCAATTAATAATCTGAATGAAACTTTAAAAAATACATCTGAAGTAATTAAACGTTTACCAGAATTTCCTGAGATTATGGATAAAGCAAATCAAGCTTTAACGTTTTTAGCTAGTGGTCAAATTCCACAAAATTCAAATTCTTACACCGCTCTGAATGATAAGAAATCAGAAATGATAGCATTTAGAAATCAATCAATTATTGGTTTATTAGTTCTTGTAATTTTTGGCCTTATAGTATTTTAATTCTTCAGATGAAAAATTTGTTAAATAAAAAAATACTATTTATTATCTGTGGAGGAATATCTGCTTATAAAAGTCTTGAAACAATTAGGCTTTTTAAAAAGAATGGTGCAGATATAAAGACAATTCTTACAACAAGTGCAAAAGAGTTTGTAACTCCATTATCAGTAACATCACTTTCACAAGGTAAAGTTTATAGTGATTTATTCAGTGTTGAAAATGAAACTGAGATGGACCATATCTCTCTTTCAAGATGGGCAGATATAATTGTAATTGCACCTGCGACTGCAAATACAATTTCAAAACTGGCTCAAGGAACAAGTGATGATTTAGCATCCACAGTTGTTTTAGCTTCAGATAAAGACATTATTTTAGCACCAGCAATGAATGTAAGAATGTGGGAGCATCCAACTACTAAAACAAATATAAAAAAATTAAAAGGGTTTGGATATAAATTAATAGGTCCAGAGGTTGGTGATATGGCGTGTGGTGAATATGGAGAGGGTAAAATGTCAGACCCATCAGTAATTGCTGAAGAAGTTGATAAGTATTTCTTAACTCAAAAAAATAACAAAAAATTTAAAGCATTAGTTACAGCAGGTCCAACTAATGAGTACATAGATCCAGTTCGTTTTATTACAAATAAATCAAGTGGCAAACAAGGATATGAATTAGCGAAATCATTATCCAAAAAAGGTTTTGATACAACATTAATATCAGGTCCAACTAATCTTGAAATAACTAAAGATATTAATCTTATAAAAGTTGAAACAGCAGATGAAATGTTAGTTGCAACTCAAGAAAATTTACCTGTTGATGTAGCAGTTTTTTCTGCTGCAGTAGCTGATTTTAAAATTAATACAAAGTATGAAAATAAAATTAAAAAACAAGAGAACTTAAACTTAGATTTAGAAAAGAATGTAGACATACTTCATTATGTGTCTAACCATAACTCCATGAGACCTAGGCTTGTAATAGGATTTGCAGCAGAAACTAATCAAATCGATAAAAATGCAGAGGAAAAATTAAATAAGAAAAATTGTGACTGGATAGTTTCTAATGATGTATCAAATAAAAATATAGGATTTAATTCTGATTATAATGAGGTAACAATTCATTATAAAAACAAAGACGCTAAAAAAGAAAAACTTTCATATAAAAAAAAATCTGGAATTTCTGATGAAATAGTTGATAGAATAATTGATCAATTAAATTAATGGCAAAAGTTCTTATCAAAAAGTTAAATTCTGCAGTTGAATTACCAGCTTACAAAACCGATGGTGCATCAGGGATGGATTTAATGGCATTAATAAAGGAGCCCATCAATCTTAAACCAAACTCCTCATGTATAGTGCCCACAGGTCTTGCAGTTGCATTTTCAAGAGATTTTGAAATCCAAATAAGACCAAGATCTGGCTTGGCTGCAAAAAACAATATAAGTGTTTTAAACACTCCTGGAACTATTGATAGTGATTATAGAGGTGAAATAAAAATAATCCTTTTTAATCATGGAAAGAGTGATTTTTTAATCAATAATAAAGATAGAATAGCTCAAATGATCTTAACACCTGTAATTAAAATTGAGCTTCAGGAAACTGATGAATTGCCTGAAACAGTGAGAGGCGAAGGTGGTTTTGGCTCAACAGGAAAATGAGCATAACACTAAATAAAAAAGAAATTGAAAAGTTTTCTAGGCAGATAATACTAAAAGATATTGGCTCAATAGGACAAAAAAAGATTAAACAATCAAAAGTTTTGATTGTTGGTATGGGAGGTTTGGGTTGTCCAGTAGCAGAATTTCTTGTTCGAGCTGGGGTAGGGAATATTGGAATTGTTGATAATGATATTGTGAATATATCAAATATACATCGTCAAAGTCTTTATGATACTAATGATATTAAAAATTCAAAAGTAAAGTCTGCAAAAAATAAATTAAAGAGGATTAATCAAAATACAATTATTAAAACATACAATCTGCGAATTAATAAAACTAATGTTTCAAAAGTAATCAAGGAATATAATTATATTGTTGATGGAAGTGATAATTTTAATACTAAATTTCTACTCAATGATTATGCTTTAAGGCTTAAAAAATTTTTAGTTGTTGGAGCGATAAGTAAATTTGATGGTCATTTATTCACATATAACTTTAGAAATAAAAAAACTCCTTGTTTAAGATGTTTTTTTCAAGAAGACAAAATTTCCGACGATATTTTGAATTGTGAATATGAGGGTATTCTTGGAACAGTTGCTGGAAT
>CACECY010000037.1 GCA_902558205.1 uncultured Pelagibacteraceae bacterium
GTGGACTCCTCCCTAAGGATATGAACAACAACTCTATTAATAAAAATTTAGAAACTTTAAACCAATCAAAATTAGATTGGAGTTTGGTTCAAAACCAAATGAAGAATAAACTTGGAGCGGAAATTTATGAGAGTTGGTTAAAGAAAATAAGTTTTTCTGAAGAGTTCAACAATTATGTTTTATTAAAAGTCCCAACAAGATTTATTAGAGACTGGATTACATCAAGGTATTTGGATCAGATATTGCAAATTATTAAGAACCAAAAAAAAAATATTATTAGAATTGAATTTAAAATAGCTGATATAAAATTAGATAATAACGAAATTAAGAAAGAAGATTTTAAAAATATTAATAATGAAAAAAATGTTTCATTTATAAAGGACTCATACCTTCAATATAATCAAATAGATCAAAACAAAAGACTTGATAATTTTCTAACTGGTTCAAGTAATAAACTTGCCTACGAAGCTTCAATAAAGGTATCTGAAAACATTTCTCACTATAACCCATTATATATTTATGGAGGTGTAGGAATGGGAAAAACGCATCTATTGAATGCAATCGGTTTAGAGTTAAAGAAAAATAATAAAGTGATGTTTATTTCTGCAGAAAGATTTATGTATCAATTTGTTAAATCTATTAAATCCAATGATATGGTAAAATTTAAAGAGTACTTTAGAAATACGGATATACTATTAATTGACGATATTCAGTTCATGAATGGTAAAGAAGCAATGCAAGAGGAGTTTTTTCATACATTTAATGCTCTTCTCGATAAAGGATCACAAATAATAATTTCAGCAGACAGAGCACCAAATAAATTATCTAGAATACAGGAAAGAATAAAATCAAGATTCTCTGGTGGTTTAGTAGTTGATATTCAGAAACCAGATTATGAACTCAGAAAAAAAATTGTTGAACAAAAAACTGAGGAGTTAAATAAACTTTATATTGATCAAATTGGTATTTCTAAAGATATCCAAGATTACATTAGCACTGAGATTACAACAAGTATTAGAGAGTTAGTTGGAGCTATCAATAGAATAATATCTTTCTCAAGAATTTATAATAAGGCTCCAAATTTGGCAGAAACAAAAGTTGTTTTAAAAGATTTACTAAATATTTCTGAAAATAAAGTTACAATAGATTTAATCCAAACTTTGGTATGTAGATTCTTTAAGATTAGCAAAAATGAGATGTTATCTTCAAGAAGATCTAGATATCTTGTTCGACCTAGACAAATAGCGATATATTTAACTAAGATTTTGACTTCAAAATCTTTACCTGAGATAGGAAGAGAGTTTTCAAACAGAGATCATACTACCATTATACATTCAGTAAAAACTATAGAAAAACTTAAGGAGAATGAACCTGAAATGGTAGAAAATATAAATAAATTAAAAAACCAGATATTGTATAGCAATAAAGAAAATGAAATTTAACGTCAATCAACAAGATTTACAACAAGCATTAAATTATTGTCAGGGAGTTATAGAAAAAAGAAGCACACTTCCAATACTTTCAAATGTTTTATTAGATGCAAGTAATTCAAATTTAACTATTACAGCTACTGATCTTGATTTAATATTTATACATCAAATCAACAACATTGAAATAATTGACGAAGGTAAGACGACAACTACTTCATCAATAATGTATGATATTGTAAGAAAATTTTCCTCTGGAAAAAAGATAAATCTATCATTATCAGAAAATAGCAAACTTCAATTAGAGTCTGATAAATCAATTTTTAACTTAAATTGTATTAGTCATTCAGAGTTTCCGTTAACAGATGAAAATTTTAACGACAATGAATTTACTATTAACTCTAAAAATTTATTAAAATTACTCAATAAATGTAAATTTTCACTTTCTAATGATGAAACGAGACACTATTTAAGTGGAATATATTTTCATCAAACTGAAGTAGAAGAAAAAAACTATTTAACCTCTGTTGCAACAGATAGTCATAGGATGTCTATTTCAAAAATTAGACTTGATCAAAAAATTAATTTTGAACCAATCATTCTTCCTAAAAAGACTATATTTCAATTAGTTTCACTTTTAGATAATTATGATGGAGATGTAAAAATATCAAATATAAAATCAAAAATTAAATTTGAATTAAATAATAGTATTTTAATTTCAAAATTAATTGATGGAAAATTTCCAAATTATATTCAAGTAATTCCAAAAAATAATCAAAAAAAACTTGAGATAGATCTAAAATTGTTTTTGGGTTCTGTAGATCGTGTAGCATCAGTATCGCTGGATAAAAAAGATGGAGTAAAGTTTAGTTTAACAAAGGACTTTTTAAATCTATCTGTAAATAATACGAATAGTGGTGATGGTAATGAGACATTAAATGTGAAATTTGATCATGAGTTAGAAATAAGTTTTAATTCAAGGTATTTAATTGATGTTGCCTCACAGTTAGATGGTGAAAAAATAGAAATTTATTTTAACGATACTGGTTCTCCTGCTTTGATTAAAGATCCAGGAGATTTTGACAGTATTTACGTAGTAATGCCTATGAAAGGTTAATTGAGTTTATTTAACTCAGTATAAATTTTTTCTTCTAAATTTTTGACGAATTCATTCTTATCCATTCCAGACTCAATCTTGGGCAATATAGAAATAATTATTTCTCTATTTGAATTTTTAGGTCCATTCTTGGGCCAAACTTTTCCAGAATTAATTGCGATTGGTTGACAAGAAAGATTTAGTTCTTCATAAATTCTGCCTGCACCTTTTTTAAAAGGAGGTCTTTCCTCTGAATGTACCCTAGTCCCTTGAGGAAAAATTATTAATGGTCTTTGACTTTTTGTGATCAAAGCAGAAATATCATGAAAAAAACTTAAGTTATCTTTAGAAATTTTATTTCTTTTTATGGAGATTGATCCAATTTTTTTTAAATGCCAACCAAAAATTGGTATTAACATTAATTCTTTTTTTAATATAAAAACTGGAGCATTAAAGATTGTTTGAAGATAAAAAGTTTCGAACATTGATTGATGAGATGCTGCAATGAAAAATTTTTCATTTGTAATAATATTCTCTTTTCCTAAAATTTTAATTTTTACTGATAAAATGATTTTTAAGCAAAAGGCAGTCCAGTGACCCATCAATCTACCTCCACTTAAAATTATAGCTTGGGGCAAAAATAGTGCTGGTAAAAATATAATTGATATTAAAATAATCCCTGAGAAAAAAATTACAGAGAACATTATATTTCTTAACATTATTCTAAATGTTATATTAGATCAGATATTTTTTGTCTTTTATTTATGATATGGATTTTTGAATTTTTAATCAAAATTTCCAATGGCTTAGGTCTTAAATTGTAGTTTGAGGCTAAGGACATACCGTACGCTCCAACATCACAGATAATTAAATAATCTTTTTCATTCAATTTTTGATAATTTTTAATTGTTGCAAATGTATCTGTACTTTCACAAACAGGACCTACAAATTCATAAATCTTTTTAGATTTTTTATTTATTTTT
>CACECY010000038.1 GCA_902558205.1 uncultured Pelagibacteraceae bacterium
GGAAAGAATTAGCAGCTAAGAATATTGCTGTAAACTGTGTAACACCGGCTGCTGCTAAAACCAGAATATTTGATCAAATGACTGAGGAGCATATCAATTACATGTTATCAAAAATACCAAGAAACCGATTTGCTAAAGTTGATGAACTTGCATCTCTAGTTTGCTGGCTTGCTAGTGAAGAAAATTCTTTTAGTACCGCTGCAGTATTTGATCTCAGTGGTGGTAGAGCAACTTATTAATTCTATTTATGATATCATATATACTGCCATTTATAATTTTGATTTTGATTGTAGTTTTTATTCATGAGTATGGTCATTATTATTTTGCAAAAAAATATGGAGTAGGAGTTACTGATTTTTCAATCGGTTTTGGTAAAGAAATTTTTGGTTGGAATGATAAATCAGGAACACGTTGGAAAATATGCTGGATACCACTTGGTGGCTACGTCAAATTTTTTGGTGATAGAAATGTTTATTCACAAACTGATCATGAGGAAATTTTAAAAAAATACAGTGAGGAAGATCAAAAAAAATTATTTACACTAAAACCTTTATATCAAAGAGCTTTAATTGTTTTTGGTGGGCCTTTAGCAAATTTTATTTTGGCATTTTTCATTTTCTTTTCAATTTATACTTTTATCGGTAAAGATTTTACACCAGCAGTTATTAATGAGGTTCAAAAAGATAGTCCGGCTATGGTTGGTGGACTTAAAGAAGGTGATGTTATTCTAGAAATAGATAACAATGAGGTTCAAAGTATTATTGATGTTTCTAAATTTATAATGATGTCTACAGCTGATATCATAGATTTTAAAGTTAAGCGTTCTTATGATGAAATAATATTGAAAATCAAACCTGATCTAGTTGAAGGAGAAGATAATCTTGGTAATAGAGTAAATAAAAGAATAGTTGGGATCAAACTTGGAGCCTATAATGACCAAATAAACCATGTAAAATTAGGTCCAGCCCAGTCAATATTGCATGCCTTAAATGAAGTATATTATGTGAGTACTTCGTCTTTAAAATATATAGGTGGAATGATTATTGGAAAAGCTGATACCTCACAATTGGGTGGCCCAATAAGGATTGCAAAAATATCAGGACAAGTTGCTGATATTGGGATTTTAGCTTTTATTAGTATGATGGCTTATATTTCAATAAGTCTTGGTTTAATTAACTTATTTCCTATACCAATGTTAGATGGTGGGCATTTAATGTTTTATGCATTTGAAAAAGTTTTAGGCCGTCCATTATCTCAAAAAACGCAGGAAGGTTTTTTTCGAATCGGTATGTTTTTATTGATATCATTAATGTTTTTTACAACCTTTAATGACCTTAAAGACCTAGGTTTATTTAGATAAATATAATTGTAAAAAATTAAAATAATTAAGTAAAATCAACACTAATTTAACTAAATACAATATATTGTGGGTATAATTTTTAAACACACTAAAAAAAAGATTGATTTTAAAGGCTTTTTTTGAAAAATAGAAATTAACCAATAAAACCGGAGCTAAAATGAACAAAAAACAATTAATAGTTAAACTTTCAGGAGCTTTAAACTTAAGCAAAGCAGATGCTGAAAGAACTTTTGATACAATTACCAACACTATTTTAGACGCTTTAAAAGGAGATGACTCAGTAAAAATCGCTGGATTTGGTACTTATAAAGTAGCTAAGAGAAAAGCAAGAGTTGGAAGAAATCCAAGAACTGGTGAGCAAATTCAAATCGCTGCATCACAGAAAGTTAAATTCTTGCCTGCTAAAGCTTTAAAAGAAGTATTCAATAAGTAACATTTTTTAACAGCCTAAATCTTTTTAAAATAAGTATTTAGGCTGTTTCTATATGCAAATACTGCATAGCCCTTTTTCGTAATCAGCGTTAGTTTTTAAAATTCATCAATTTATAAAACCTTTCATTAAATGGGAGGTCTTATGACTAAAATATTAAAAAAAATAAGTGCACCACTTATAAGTTTAATTTTTTTATTAAATATGAGTAGTGCAGGAATGGCAGATACCACAGTATCTGCAGAAGTGGGTTTTATATTTAATACCTTGTTATTTCTAATTTGTGGTTTCTTAGTGATGTTTATGGCTGCTGGGTTTGCAATGTTAGAGTCAGGAATGGTTACATCAAAAAGTGTATCCGTTATCTGTGCAAAAAATATAGGTTTATTTTCAATTGCAGGAATTATGTTCTGGATGGTAGGTTATAACTTAGCTTATGGTATCCCAGAGGGTGGATATATTGGAAAATTCATACCATGGTCTGATGCCAGTGCGGTAGACACAGGTTACTCAGATGGTTCTGATTGGTATTTCCAAATGGTATTCTGTGCAACAACAGTTTCTATTGTTTCAGGTACGATGGCAGAAAGAATTAAATTATGGCCATTCTTTGTATTTGCAGCAATTCTTTCAGGAATTATTTATCCAATCGTAATGGGTTGGCAGTGGGGTGGAGGCTGGCTAGCAGAATTAGGTTTTTCTGATTTCGCTGGTTCAACTTTAGTACACTCAACTGGTGGTGCGGCTGCTTTAGCTGGCGCAATAATAATTGGTCCAAGACTTGGAAGATTTACGAAGTCTGGTGCTCCAGCACCAATTAAACCATTTGCTGCTTCATCAATACCATTAGTTACAATTGGAGTATTTATTTTATGGTTAGGTTGGTTTGGTTTCAACGGTGGTTCACAATTAGCTATGGGAACTGCTGACGATGCAATTGCTGTATCAACTATCTTTATTAATACATTCTTGGCAGGTGCCGGCGGAGTTCTAGGAGCTGCTACAATTACAAGATTACACTTTGGTAAAACAGATGTAGTCCAAATGTTGAATGGATGTATTGGTGGATTAGTTGCTGTAACAGCTGAACCGCTAGCTCCAAGTCCATTCGCAGCAATATTAATTGGTGCCGTAGGTGGTTTAATAGTGGTTTATGGAACTAAATTATTATTCTCGTTACAAATAGATGATGTAGTAGGTGCAATACCAGCACACTTATTTGCTGGTATTTGGGGTACATTAATAGTGCCAGCAACTAATGCAGACGCATCTTTTAGTAATCAGTTAATTGGTGTCATAGCAGTTAATGCATTTGTTTTCATCGTAGCTTACATAGTGTTTAGTGCAATTAAAGCAACGATTGGCCTAAGGTTAAGTAAAGAAGGTGAAACCAAAGGAACTGATGTTACCGAAACTGGTGTAATTGCATATGCGATACGTGACTAATTGTTGACAATAATAAAGGGGCTCTTTGCTCTCATTGATAACTCATTATCAAAGAGCCCCTTAAATTTAACTCTCTCTCTAGTTAATAATTAAAGGCCCTTCGGGGCCTTTTTTTTAATATTAAATTTAAATTTAATCGTTTATCTTATTTTCTTCCCATAACTCTTTGT
>CACECY010000039.1 GCA_902558205.1 uncultured Pelagibacteraceae bacterium
AAGTTGAAGTTGTAAAATCAGATAATCAAACATTATAAATAAATAGATTAAAGGTATCAAAATAAGGCTAAATAATTTTACATGAAAATAATTTCTTATTTCATATTTGTTGATAATCAAAAAAATAAATTGAGAAAAAAGTATTATAAAGAAAAAAATATGTGTTGCTGCAGCTAAAGACGAAATAAAAATAAATAAAAGTAAATTTAAATTTATAGCTTTCTTATTTTCTTCTATAAATTTAAAAAAAAAAATTATACTTAAGATGCTTAATAAAAATAACAACGAATAAGTTCTTAATTCTTGTGAATAACTGATTAGATACCAACTTACTGATGACAGAACGGCCACAAGTATATATCCATTATTTGGCTTAACTTGATAAGTTAAATAGCTTAAGGCTGGTATTGAAAATACTCCAATCAATATTGTTAAAATTCTTCCAATATCTGGGTCATATCCAAATAACTGGAAAAAGCTTTTTAGAATTAGGTTAAAAAAGATACTTGTACCGTAATCAAGATTTTTCGATAATAAAACAGTTTCAACATGAGTTAATTTTGGATCAGCAACTAAAAAGCTTGCTTGTTCATCAAACCATAAATCTTCAAAATTGATGTTATATAATCTTAAAAAAAAACTTAAAAAAAAAATAAATATTAAAAAATAGATTTTTTTGTTAATTTGAAAATCCATATTTTCTTAATCTAACATCACCGGTCCTTGCATGTGCTTCCATACCCTCATATCTTGATATTCTTGCACAAGCAGCACCAACTGATTTAGTAGATTCTTTCGTCATTCTTTGAAAACTTAAAGTTTTAATAAATTTACCTACAAATAAACCACCTGTATACCTTCCCGCACCTTTCGTAGGTAATATATGATTTGTACCAGAACATTTATCACCATAAGCAACAGTTGTTTCTTCACCAATAAATAATGACCCATAATTTTTTAAACGCTTATGAAACCATTCTAGATTTTGAGTTTGAACTTCTAGGTGCTCAGGTGCATATTCATCACTTACAGTTGCCATTTCCTCATCAGTATCACATAGAATAACTTCACCATAATCCCTCCAAGCAGCCTCAGCACTTGTTCTAGGCACTTCTGGTAATTCAGCAATTAATTCTGGAACTCTTTTCATTACTTCTTCTGCTAACTTTTTACTTGTTGTGTACAACCAGGCAGGAGAATTATATCCATGTTCAGCTTGACCAACTAAATCTACAGCAACCATTTCAGAATCAGCTTTATCATCAGCAATGACAGCTATTTCAGTTGGACCTGCAAACAAATCAATACCAACTTTTCCAAATAAAATTCTTTTTGCTTCAGCCACAAATTGATTTCCTGGTCCTACTAAAATATCGGCTGGAGGATTTTTAAATAATCCATTTGTCATTGCTGCGATACCTGGGACACCACCTAAATTTAGTATCACATCAGCACCACATAAATCAGCTGTGTATACAATTGCTGGATGAGCGCCTACACCTTCTTTTGGTGGACTACATGCAATGATATTTTTAACACCAGCTACCTTAGCAGTGGTTACACTCATAACTGCTGAGGCTATATGCGCATATCTTCCTCCAGGGATATAACATCCAGCTGTATTAACAGGTATTAATTTTTGACCTGCGAACAAGCCAGGAGAAAGCTCAACTTCAAAATCTTGACCATAGTTTTTTAACTGTGCTTCTGCAAATTTCCTTACTCTTTCATGAGAAAATTGAATATCGTCTTTTGTTTTTTGATCTAACTCTTTTTTAATTTTTTCAATTCTTTCTCTAGAAACAACTATTTCACCATCATATTTATCAAACTTCTTTGTTAAGTTTATGCAGGCCTCTTCTTTTGAATTTTCAATTTCTTTTAAAAGATTTTTTACTATTTCTGTAGTTTTGGTATCATCTGTAGATGAAGTTTTAGGTGATTTTTTTAAATATGTAATGGCCATTTTATTGTTTCCCTTTAATGATTTGTGAAAGCTTTAATAGATCATTAGTAGTTTGATTTCAACGAGTAATTAAAAATATATTCTATAAAATATATTAATACTAACTAAGCATAAAATTGTTACAAGTAAATACAAGCTAATATAATCAATAGGTTTCATTAAGTTAATCTAAAGCAACAACAGCAGCAGCAATAGATGCAAGCCTTGCTTGAGCTTCGTCTGATCTACTAGTTATAACAACAGGTACTTTGCCACCAACAACTACTCCAGCAGCACAAGCCCCACAAAAATAGATTAACATCTTAACTAATCCATTACCAGTTTCTACACTTGGAACTAATAAAACATCTGCCATTCCAGCAACATCATTTTTAATTCCTTTAATAGCTGCAGATTTTTTTGAAATACTATTATCAAATGCCAATGGACCAAAAACATCAGCATTCAAATTTTCTTGTTTTGCTAATTTTGTAATTTCCTCAGCTTCTTTAGAACTTGGCACACTATCTAAAACTTCTTCTGTAGCTGATAATACTGCTATTTTGGGTCTCTCTATTCCTATTCTATTCGAAAAGTTGATTACATTTTTTAAAATATGCATTTTGGTTTTTATGTTTGGCAAAACATTTAATGCTCCATCAGTAATAATAAGTGGTTTGTCCTCTTTATTCAAAGTCATATGCCAAATATGGCTTAATCTGGTTTTACCCAATAAATTATATTCTCTTTTTAAAACTTCTTTCATTAAGACATCTGTATGAATATGACCTTTAACTATAATTCTAATTTTGTCTTCACTGGCAAGTTTGGCTGCAATAGAAGCAGTATTATTTTCTACAGGTTCATTAATAATTTCATATTTTGAGATATCCCATTTTAAATCTTGCGCACATTTATGAATTTCTTTTTCATTACCAATAAAAATTGGTTCAATTAAATTTTCATTCACAGCATCTTGGACTGAAAGCATTGGCAAAGGTTTTCCTGCATTTACTATACCTGCTTTTACGCCTTTCTTTTTATGCGCTACATTTAATAAATTATTAGGAACAA
>CACECY010000040.1 GCA_902558205.1 uncultured Pelagibacteraceae bacterium
TTGTCACGGCTACTCTAGGTACATCTGATGATGAACAAAGAATAGAAAGCCTAGATGGTCTTCAAAGAGAAAGATTTATGCTTCACTACAACTTTCCTCCTTTTTCAGTTGGTGAAACTGGAAGAATTGGAACTGGTAGACGTGAAATTGGTCATGGTAAATTAGCATGGAGAGCAATGAATTCTTCGTTACCTTCTAAAGAGGCTTTTCCATACACTTTTAGAATAGTTTCAGAGATTACAGAGTCTAATGGTTCTTCTTCAATGGCAACTGTTTGTGGAACTTCATTAGCATTAATGGATGCGGGAGTACCAATCAAAGAGCCAGTTGCAGGTATTGCAATGGGATTAATTAAGGAAGGCGATGATTTTAGTGTTCTATCAGATATTTTAGGTGATGAAGATCATCTTGGTGATATGGACTTTAAAGTTGCTGGAACTAAAGATGGAATTACTTCTCTTCAAATGGATATTAAAATTACAGGTATTACTTTTGAAATTATGGAGCAGGCATTAAGCCAAGCTAAAGACGGAAGAGTTCATATCTTAGGAGAAATGAACAAAGCATTATCAGCTTCAAGATCTGATGTTGGAAAACATACTCCGAAAATGGAACAAGTTAATGTTGATAAAAAGGACATTGCTGCTGTGATTGGAAAAGGTGGCGCAACAATCAGAGAGATAGTTGAAAAATCAGGTGCAAAAGTAGATGTAAACGATGAAGGTGTAGTAACTGTTGCTGCTCCAGATGAAGAGTCCAGAAACATCGCAATGCAAATGATCAAAGATATTACTGCAAAAGCTGAATTAAACAAAGTTTATTCAGGTAAAGTAATGAAGATTATGGAGTTTGGTGCATTTGTTAATTTCTTAGGAAAACAAGATGGACTAGTTCATATCTCAGAACTTGCAGATAAAAGAGTTGCTAAAGTTACTGACGTTGTCAAAGAAGGTGACGAAGTAAAAGTTAAAGTGATTGGTTTCGATAGAGGTAAAGTTAAACTATCTATGAAACAAGCTTCTGAGTAAGTAATAGCCTAAATTAAAATTCTAAACCCCTGGAATGAGAATTTTGGGGGTTTTTTAACTAAATTTTAGCTGATATTTTTAGGATCTGGCATTCCAACTTTATTATATCCAGCATCTACGTAGTGGATTTCACCAGTAACTCCGTTAGCAAGGTCACTTAATAGATATAATGCTGAATTTCCAACATCATGGATATCTACGTTTCTTTTAAGGAAAGAATGGTCTTCATTCCATTTATATAAGAATTTTGCGTCTCCAATTGCAGAGGCAGCCAATGTCTTGATAGGTCCAGCACTTATAGCATTTACCCTCATACCTTTCGCTCCTAAATCTCTTGCTAAATACTTAACACTTGCCTCAAGAGCTGATTTACAAACACCCATAACGTTATAATTTGGAATTGCCTTAGTAGATTCGTAAGTTAAAGTTAATAAACTTCCACCTTGTTTCATTACTTTTGAAGCTTCTTTTGCTACTTCAGTAAATGAAAAACAAGAAATTAACATACTTCTTAAAAAATTTTCTCTTGTCGTATTTAGGTACTCACCTGATAACTCTGATTTATCTGAAAAAGCAACTGCATGAACGACAAAATCGATTTCACCCCATTGAGATTTGATATCCTCAAATAATTTAACCACTTCCTCTTTTTTTTCAACATCACAACTAAATGTGACATTTGAATTTAATTTTTCTGCTAAAGGAACAACTCTTTTTTTTAGAGCATCACCCAAATAAGTAAATGCTAACTCTGCTCCAGCCTCGGCAAGTTTTTGAGATATACCCCAGGCAATAGATCTCTCATTAGCAACACCCATGATCAATCCTTTTTTACCTTTCATCAAACTCATAAACTAAACCTTTTCAAAAATTAAAGCTGCATTAGTTCCACCAAACCCAAAACTATTTGACATTACTGTATTTAAGGTTGCTCCTGTTTCAGTTTTCGCAACAATTGGAAATTTTTTAGCATCATCATCCATATCTGTAATATTTGCTGATCCTGTTATGAAATTGTTTTTCATCATTATCAAACAATATATTGCTTCATGCACTGAAGCAGCCCCTAAAGGATGACCCGATAAAGATTTTGTTGAACTTATTTTTGGAATGTCTTCTCCAAAAGTTTCTTTAATAGCATTAAGCTCAGTTATATCTCCAACCGGAGTAGATGTTCCATGAGTATTAATGTAATCAATTTTATTTTTAGCAGTTGCCATTGCCATTTTCATACATCTAACAGCACCTTCACCCGATGGTGCTACCATGTCGTATCCATCCGAAGTTGCTCCATAACCAGTTAATTCTGCATATATTTTAGCCCCTCTTGCTTTAGCATGTTCGTATTCTTCAAGCACTAATACTCCTGCACCTCCAGCGATTACAAATCCATCTCTAGTTTTATCATAGGCTCTTGAAGCCGTTTCAGGTTTATCATTATATTTTGAAGATAATGCTGTCATTGCATCAAACATTGCAGTTAACGCCCAATGAATTTCTTCACTACCTCCAGCAAAAACAATATCTTGTTTACCCATTTGAATTAATTCCATACCATTTCCAATACAGTGACCACTTGTGGCACAAGCTGAACTCATTGTATAATTTGTTCCTTTTATTTTAAATGGAACAGCAAGTGTTGCAGAAGCAGTACTGGCCATAGTTCTTGGAACAATAAAGGGCCCCATTAATTTTGGTGTCTTCGCTCTTGTTTTATCTGCTGCTAAAATTACATTTTCTATAGAAGGTCCTCCTGAACCCATCACAATTCCAGTTTTAAAATTACTTACTTCACTTTCTTTTAATCCAGAGTCTTCAATAGCCTCTTTCATTGCAATATAATTGTAAGCTGAGCCTGATCCCATAAATCTAATTGTTTTTCTATCGATATGATCTTCAAGTTTAATATTTGGTTTACCATGAACATGGCTTTTTAAGTTATGTTCTTTATAATCTTCAGCATAAGAAATTCCAGATTTGGAATTT
>CACECY010000041.1 GCA_902558205.1 uncultured Pelagibacteraceae bacterium
TTTGAATATCTCAATCTTGAAATAACCAATTCTGTTTTCGGTTTTAGAATTAAAATTTGTGTATAATTGATTTCCTATTTGTAGATAATTCTTAATTTTTTTAGAAGTTCCACCAAATATTATTCCAGAAATTTTCCCGTGATCCTTTGTAAAAATTTCTACTATCAATGAATTTTCATTGTATCTATTTTTTGATAACAAAAATCCAACATCATCCCAATTCATAATTACAAATTACTATCTATACATAAAATTGCTGCATTCTGTTCAGCCTCTTTTTTTGATGAGCCTTGACCAATATAAATTTTTGAGCCTGGAAGTTTTACACTGACTTTAAAAATTGGTTTGTGTCTTGGTCCTGTATTTGAAATTATCTTGTAGATTGGTAATTTTTTGAATTTTTTTAGTGAATATTCTTGTAATTTTGTTTTTGCATCAATTTGAGTAACGATACTGTCTTCAATATTTTTTTTCCAAAGACTAAGTATACAATTTTCGACAACTAAAAAGCCTTTGTCTAAATATATAGCACCAATTAATGCCTCACAACAATCGGCAACAACTTTATCTTCGACTTTAATTTTTTTATTTTTAGGATTAAAAGTTAAAATATATTTCTCAAGATTAATATTTCTAGCAACTTGTAAGCAAGTTTTCTTATTTACTAGTGATGCAAATTTTTTATCTAGTATTCCTTCTTTTTCATTAGGATAAATTTCAAGAAGTTTTTTAGCTATTATTAATCCTAAAACTCTATCTCCCAAAAATTCTATTTTTTCATTATTATTAATTTTATCATAACTTTTATGAGTCAATGATTTGACTAATAATGTTCTATCTTTAAATTTATAGTTAATTTTTTTTTCTAAATTAGAGTAATCTATTTTCATTAGATAATTTTCTTAAAAAATCTATTAAACCTGATTGACTCATGCCATTTCCAAAATTCAAAAAAACTACCAATTTTTTTATCAGAAGAAAAAAAAATGAATTGTGCTTTACCTACAAGATTATCTTTATGAACATATCCTACACTGGATAAAAATCTACTGTCCTTTGAACAATCTCTATTATCTCCTAAAAAAAAGTAATGATTTTCTGGCACAATGAAGGTGTCTGAATCATTATAAGAAAAATTCTTCAAATATACAGTTTTGTGTAACTTGTTATTTTCTAATTTTTCCTCAAATGTGAAAACATCTATAGTTCTGTTGCCACAAAAAATTATATCTGATTTAGAAATTAGTGATTTAAATATTTCATTATTATTGATGTAAAGATTAGAGTCTATAAACTGAATTTTGTCACCTGGAAGTCCAATTAATCTTTTTATGTAATCTGTTCTATTATCTGCAGGCGTTTTAAATACAACTACATCTCCCCTATTAGGCTCGGTATACATTATTCTTTTATTCAAAATTGGTGGGCTAAAAGGAAAAGAGTGCTTGCTGTATCCATAAGAATATTTAGTTACAAAAAGTCTGTCCCCAACTAAAAGAGATGGCTCCATAGATGATGAAGGTATGTAAAATGGCTGTAAAAATAAGGACCTTATTATTAAAGCGATTACAAGCGCATAAAAAAGTGTTTTTAAATTATCTATTATTATTTTTTTTATAATCATTAAATTATTTGAATAATTGTAAATGCTACTGAATAATCTTTTTCATCAGAAATTGAAAGAAACAATTGAAAATTTTTGGATTTCTTTTTTTTTTTAATTAATTTCTCAATTTTTGGACTGATCAAATAATAAGGTTTACCTAATTTATCATTAATAATTTCTATATCTTTTAAATTAAGGTTATTACGAAAACCAGTACCTAACGCTTTTGCAAAAGACTCCTTGGCAGCAAATCTTTTGGAAAAAAAATTAGTTTTATTCAAATATTTTTTTGAAATGCTAATTTCTTTTTTGCTAAATATTCGATTTACAAATTTTTTATTTTTTATCAAGGACTTGATTCTGTTGTTATCTACTATATCAACACCAATACCTATGGTTTTCATTATCTAATTATTTTTTTAAATTTTTTGATAACTGTCTTGATGCCAAAAAATATTGACTCTCCAATAATAAAATGTCCTATATTAAACTCTTTAATCTCTTTAATTTTAGATAAAATTTTGGTTGATTTATAATCTAGACCATGGCCAGCATGAACTTCTATACCGTTATCATTTGCTATTTTACATGACTTCTTAATTCTAAGTAATTCATTATTTATATTTCTTTTTGATTTAACTAAATTAGCAAATTTTCCAGTATGAATTTCTATACATTCTGTACCTAATTTTTTTGCGAGTAAAACATCATTTAATGAAGGGTTAATAAAAAGACTAGTTCGAATATCATTTTTCTTAAAAATATTCAAAATTTTTTTAATACGATTTTTATTTTTTTTCAAATTCAAACCACCTTCTGTGGTAATTTCTTTTCTATTTTCAGGAACTATACAAATATAATTAGGTTTTATTTTGAGAGCATTCTTAACAATTTCATCTTTAATTGAAATTTCTAAATTGACTGATAGATTTTTAATAGAACATATATTTTTTGCATCCAAATCTTTTATATGACGCCTATCCTCCCTTAAATGAATTGTAATTGAGTCTGCTCCTTGATTTCTGACAAATTTTGCAGCTAAAAAAGGATCAGGATGAAGTTCTCCTCTTGCATTTCTAAGAGTAGCTATATGATCAATATTAACACCTAAACGTTTCACTTAATATATCTACTTCCTGGTTTAGTTACTGGTATTTTTTTTAATTCACTAGGTAGTTTACCAGGATTATAAGTTGGTACATCAATTTTTAGATGTGAAATAATTTTTTGTTTAATCTTTAAATTGTTTTTAGTAGAACGATCAATTATTG
>CACECY010000042.1 GCA_902558205.1 uncultured Pelagibacteraceae bacterium
GAACTAAAACAGAAGAAAACTTAAAAGAAGCTTTTGCTGGTGAAAGTCAAGCTAACAGAAGATATCTTTATTTCGCACAAAAAGCTGACATCGAAGGTTATAATGATGTGGCAACAGTTTTTAGATCAACTGCAGAAGGTGAAACTGGCCATGCACATGGTCATCTTGAGTATTTAGAGGAAGTTGGTGACCCTGCTACAGGTAAACCAATTGGGGAAACTAAAGCAAACTTAGAGTCAGCAGTAGCAGGTGAAACTCATGAGTACACAGATATGTACCCTGGAATGGCTAAAACTGCTAGAGAAGAAGGTTTTGAGGAAATTGCGGATTGGTTTGAAACTTTAGCAAAAGCAGAAAAATCACACGCTGGAAAATTTCAAAAAACTTTGGAATCTATTAGCTAATTAATTCTTTTAGCGGGCATTATCTGCCCGCTAATTATATTTCAAAATTTCTAAAAATTAAACATGAGTAAAGAAGGAAGCACGGAAGCACCTATAAGACATCCAATAAACTTTGAACATCCAGACTTTCTTGATCAAGAAAAACTTGATAATGAAATGAGAAGAGTCTTTGATATCTGCCATGGATGTAGAAGATGTTTTAATCTTTGTGATTCATTTCCAAAACTCTTTGACATGATTGATGAGTCAAAAAATGAGGATGTTGAAAGCTTATCAAGTGATCAATTTGCACCAGTTGTTGATGCATGCACACTTTGTGACATGTGTTTTATGACTAAGTGTCCTTATGTGCCACCACATGATTTTGATTTAGATTTTCCACATTTAATGCTGAGATATAGAACTGCACAAAAAAAATTAGGAAAATTAACTATGGTTCCGGCTCAATTAGCTCAAATAGATAGAAATGCAAAATTTGGTGTAATATTCTCAAGAATAAATTGGGTCTCTGATATCAAAAATACGTTTCTTAGAAAAATTTTAGAACTAATTTCAGGTATTGATAAAAGAGTTCAATTACCAAAATATAACTCAGAAACATTTTCAAATTTTTTTCAGAAAAATAAAGATAAGATCAATTACCAAACTCCATCAAAAGATAGAAAAGTGGTTATCTATTCGACTTGTTTTGTGAATTTTAATAAAAAGAATACCGGTATTGCAGCATTAAAAGTGCTAAAAAAAAACGGAGTAGAAGTACAAGAAGCTTATCCAGGCTGTTGTGGAATGCCTTTCTTAGAACAAGCAGATTTGCCAAAAGTGGTTGAGCAAGCAAAAAAAATTTCTAACGATTTAATTAGTTGGATTGATAAAGGTTACAAGGTTGTAACGTTGACTGCTAGTTGTGGTTTAATGTTAAAATTTGAATGGCCTCTATTACTACCCAATGACGAGAAGGTGAAAAAATTATCTCAGAATGTAATGGATATAGATGAATATGTTGTTGATATTTCAAATAAAGAGGGCTTGGTAGAAGGTTTACAAGAGATTGACGGAGGTATAACTGTTCATCACGCTTGTCATGCTAGAGCTCAAAATATGGGCATTAAAGCAAGAGATATGCTTAAGTTGATCCCTAATGTAAAAATTGATGTTGTTGAAAGATGTGCAGGTCATGGAGGAACCTTTGGTGTTATGAAAGACACGTATGATCTTGCAAAAAAAGTGGGAAGACCAACGGCAAGACAAATTAAAAATAAAAATAATAGATATATGGCTTCAGACTGTCCTTTGGCTGGAAAACATCTTAAGCAACTTGAGGCAGATACAAATATTGCTAATGATGAGGCACTACATCCTATCGAATTAATAGCCAAAAGTTATAGATTATGATCATGCCTAAAAATAAAAGAGAAATTTGTAAAGAAGACATTATGCCTTTAGATGTCTATACAAAAAATAGAAGAGAGCTTAGAAAAAACATTGTTGAATTTAAAAAAGATAGAAGAGTTGCATTAGGGCCTTACGCTACTTTTTATTTTGAAAGTTATGAAACTATGTTAGCTCAAGTGCAGGAAATGCTTTATATTGAAAAGGGTGGTGATGAGCAGTTAAAAGATGAACTTGCCGCATACAATCCTCTAGTTCCAAACGGTAAAGAATTAACAGCAACTTTGATGTTTGAAATTGATAATCCAGTTTCAAGAGCAGCTTTTCTTGGAAAAGTAGGTGGTATTGAGGAAAAAGTTTTTATGAAAGTGGAAGGTGAAAAAATCAAGGCAGTGCCAGAGGAAGATGTTGATAGAACTTCTGCAGAGGGTAAAGCATCATCAGTTCAGTTTATACATTTCACATTTACAGATGACCAGATATCAAAATTTAAAAGTAGTTCAGAAATTGAAATTGGAATTGATCATTCTGAATACTCTCATACGACTAAATTAGCGGATACGACAATAAAATCATTATCTGCAGATTTTAGTTAATAGAACCCCACAAGTTTTTTTTATCTATCCAACCTATAAAATTTTTAGACTTAATCTTACACCAGTCTTTTTCACATTTTTTAATAATCAATAATCTACCTTTTTTTATATTAGCAATAGGCTCAGAAAAAATAGAAGGTTTTTTAAATAATATCTTGTCTTCAATTGTAATGACTGAATTAACTTTTTTTAATTGCGATATGTGTATCCATCCACTATTTTTTTTAAAATCAATAATTCTTCTAAAATTTTCTTTTTTATCTATTTGTTTGATTGGCAAATCAGTTTTTTTATAAATATATTTTACAGGAAAATCAAAACCTGGACCATATCTAACATTCACTTTAT
>CACECY010000043.1 GCA_902558205.1 uncultured Pelagibacteraceae bacterium
GGTGACAATTCAAGAGAAGTTGTTTCATTTGGAACTGAAGCAGGACTTTTTCAAGAAATCGGTATAAGCACAGTCGTATGTGGTCCTGGTTCAATTGAACAGGCACATAAAGTAGATGAGTATATAGAACTAAATGAATTAAAAAAATGTTTAAAATTTCTTGATGGTTTAAAGAAACAATCTACTTTAAATTAACTCCAACCACCTACAGCCTTAACTTCTAAAAATTCTTCCAAACCATGTTGACCAGCTTCTCGTCCAATACCCGAGTGTTTAAAACCTCCAAAAGGTGCATCTACGGCAATACCAGCACCATTAACATCAACCATACCAGATCTTACTCTTCTTGAAACTCTTCTAACTTTTTCTGGATCTTGAGTTTGAATATAATTTGTTAAACCATAAGGAGTATCATTTGCAATTCTAATTGCTTCATCCTCGTTTTCAAATGGTATAACTGATAAAACTGGACCAAAAATTTCAGTTCTCGCAATATCCATATTGTTATTTACATCTGCAAACACAGTTGGTTTTACAAAATATCCTTTTTCTAAACCTTTAGGTTTTCCAGGTCCACCTGCGATTAATTTTGCGCCCTCATCTATTCCTTTTTTGATTAAGGTTTGTATTTTATTATATTGAGTTTCAGAAATCACAGGCCCAATGTGTTCACCTTCTTTTTTAGGATCACCTACCTCAAAATTTTCTGTATATTTTTTTAATCTTTCAATAGCTTCATTATACATCGATTTTTCAACAAGCATTCTTGTTGGAGCATTACATGATTGTCCTGAATTTCTAAAACATCTTAATGCACCTCTCTCAATGGCTTCTGGATCAGCATCTTTAAAAATTATATTTGCTCCTTTTCCACCTAATTCTAAACTTACTCTTTTAAAGTCTTTTGCTGCGTTTTGTGAAATCAAAGCTCCTGCTCTTGTTGATCCGGTAAACGAAATCATATTTACATCAGGATGACTAGTTAAAGCGTCACCAGTTGTAGCTCCATCTCCATTAACTAAATTAAACACTCCTGCTGGAAATTTGGTCTCATCTATAAGCTCTGCTAAAATCATTGATGATAATGGAGCAAGTTCAGATGGTTTTAAAACCATTGTACAACCTGCTGCTAATGCTGGCATAACTTTTAAACAAACTTGATTCATTGGCCAGTTCCATGGAGTAATTAAAGCACACACTCCTTTGGGCTCATAAATTAATCTTTGATTAGGAGCATGTTCTCCAAGAGGTTTCTCAAATTCAAAATTCTTTAAATATTTTATAAAGGATTTTAAGTGAGCAGCTCCAGTTCCGGCTTGTAACTTTGTTGCAAAATCTTTTGGAGCTCCCATTTCAGTAGTAATTGCATCTGCGATATCTGCCCATCTTTTTTTATAATTTTCATAGAGTTTCTCTAATAGTTTTATTCTTTCTTCTTTTGTTGAAAATGACCATGAACTATATGCTTTTTTTGCAGAATTAACTGCAAAATCGATATCTTCTTTGTTACCTAAAGATATTACTGCACAGCTTTCTTCAGTTGCAGGATTGACAACTTTTATCTCTTCTTTACTTTTTGGTGCAACCCATTTTCCATCAATATAAAAATTTTTTTTATTTTCCATCCCAGACTCCTAACCTTTCTTTATTTTTTTGCAAATAGATTTGTTAACTCGTATACAATTGTAGCAGCAGCAAGAGAAGTGACTTCCGCATGATCGTAAGCTGGGGAAACCTCAACCACATCGGCAGAAATAAGATTTAGACCAGATAATCCCCTTATTACATTAACCATTTCTCTTGTGGTCATTCCTGCAATTTCTGGTGTGCCAGTGCCAGGTGCAAATGCTGGGTCTAAAACATCTATGTCAATTGATAGATATAAAGGATTATTTCCTACTCTTTTTTTTATTCTTTCAGCTATTTTGTCAGTACCTTGAGTTTGAAATTCATCACAATGTATTATCTTAAATCCAAAACTTTCATCATTTTTAATATCGTCTCTACTATACAAAGGGCCCCTAATACCAACATGCATTGATGCATCATCTAAAAATAAGTTTTCTTCTCTTGCTCTTCTAAAAGGAGTTCCGTGAGTATATGGAGCTCCAAAATAAGTATCCCAAGTATCTAAATGAGCATCAAAATGAACTAATGCTACAGGTCCATTGTTAATTTTGTTAATTGCTTTTAATAAAGGAAAAGCAATCGTATGATCACCTCCTAGACTTATAAT